>JAQVFW010000009.1 GCA_028697015.1 Candidatus Paceibacterota bacterium | reverse complement strand
TTTAGTTCTTGACAATTTTCTATATTAATAATACTATCTAATTAGTAATCATTCTCAATAGATTTACCAATATAGATAAAGGTCAGATTGAAAAATTAAAAACAAAAAATGATGAAAAAGACAGTAAAAAACTATAAAAATATAAAAAAGGAGTGCAATTTATGTATGGCTAACTTTAATGCATGGCTTTCTACTTTAAATTATGATAAAGATAAAGAAGAAGCAGTGCAAAGTCGCCTCTATAATTATTGTCCGGTTTGTCTTGTTTCCGAAAAAACAGGGCATAAAAGTCGCTTATAAACTTTAATTATGCAGCCATGAAGTTTTTTATGGTTGCTATAAAAAAATGTTATCAAAACTTCCGCTTGATCTTGGAAAGGTCCAAAAATCAAATATAGACAAAGAAATTTTAAGAGCGGGCATGATTGCCGAACTTGATGCAGTTTCTTTTTATGAACAAATGGCCGATTTGACTGAAAATGAAAATATAAAGAAAGTTCTTCTTGATATTGCCCGCGAAGAAAAAACCCATATAGGGGAATTTGAAACCCTTCTTATGATGCTTGATAACGAGCAAAAAGAAGAAACAGAAAAAGGGAAAGAAGAAGTCGAAGAAATGATGGAATAATTGATTATGCGCCTAGAGGAATCTTTAGGCATTTTTCAAAAAATATGGAAAAAAAATACAATCTTCCGGAACTGGATTATAAGTATAATGCTCTTGAGCCATATATTTCGGAAGAACAATTGAAAATTCACCACCAAAAACACCACATGGCTTATGTTGATAATGCCAATAAGATTTTGGAAGAAATTAGCCAATCAAGAAAAGATGGTTCTCAAATTGATATGAAATCAAAATTGAAGTTTCTTTCTTTTAATTTAGGAGGGCATATTCTCCATGAGATATTTTGGAAAATCATGACGCCTGAAAAAGAAAAGAGGGAACTAAAAGAAGATTTTCTCTTTGAGATTGAGAATGAATTTAAAAGCGTAGAACGTTTTAAAGAAGAATTTTCAAAAGCCGCCCTTTCGGTCGAAGGATCGGGATGGGGCGTTCTTCTTTATGAAAAAAGGTTAGGAAAATTGATGATAGGGCAAATAGAAAAACATAACCTCTTTTTATATCCGAATTCGGAAATCATAATGGCCCTTGATGTTTGGGAGCATACTTACTATTTGGATTATAAAAACGATAGGGCAAAATTTATTGATAATTTTTGGCAAGTTATTAACTGGGAAAAAGTTGGAGAAAACTTCAACAAAGCAAAAGAAGGAAAATAGCGTGATTCTAAAAAGCGCCAATAAAAAAGGCGCTTTTTTGTTTTTCTGAAATAATTATTTTTCCATTTCTTTTTTTAATTTCTCTATCGTTGGGACAGAACAAGGGTCAAATCCGTAGTGTTGCGCGAGAAAGAAAGTCGCATAGTCGGTTAAAACCCCGGCAAGAAAGTACTTTTCAAAAAAATCTCCTTTAATTTCAATTTCAATTGTTTCAAATCCCTCTTCTTTATAAATCTTTTTTGTAATTTCCATTCTTTTTTTTATTCTCAAATGGTCGCTTTCGTCTTTTAAAAAAAGAGGAACAAGGTTTTTTGCAAATTTTATTGTTTTTTTATTTAAAGAAGATATTTCATTATGATTTGATTCCGGGATTTGACTGCAGAAAGCAGGCGCTTTGGCATTTTCATTGAATTTTATCTTCATGTTATACCCAATTTCTATATTTTTATCGGAAGCGTATATTATCGGAACAAGGTTTTTTAGCTTTTCTGAGAGAGATTTTCCTTCTTTTTTTAGGAGAGAAAAGTCAATCTTTTCTGCAGTTTCTTTTAGTTTTTTTAATTCTTTTTTTAAGTTTAAAATTTGAATAAGAGATACTGTGCTAAAGCCGAGAGCCATTCTTGGCTGCAAGTTAAGATTAGGAATTTCAATATAGGGAAGATTTTCTTTTTTAGCAATTTGAAGAAGTTTTCCGTTTTTTGAAATGACGGCCATTTTTAATCCTCTTTTTCTGGCCTCAATAAGAGCGTCAAGAGTTTCCTCGGTGTTTCCTGAATAAGAACTGAAAATAACAAGGGTTTTTTGAGGTTCTTTTATATACGGCAATTCGTAACTTTTATGGATTGCAAGAGGAATTTTGGGATTGTTGCTTTTTATAATTCCGCCGGCAAGGGCAGATCCGCCCATTCCGACTAAAACAAAGTTTTCAGCTTTGATGCCTTTATTGTTTTTTATCTCAAGATGGCATTTAAGCTGTTCTTTTAACGTTAAAATTGATTGTTCAAAATTCATTTTTTTATTGATTAATCTCTTTTTTTATTATACCATTATACTATAAAAAGAGGATAAGTGGAATCTTAATTTCCATGGACAAGGACAAAAAAGACCTTTCAATTGTTATTCCTGTTTATAACGAGGAAAAAAACGTAAAAGACCTTTATGAAGAAACAAAGGGTGTTTTAAGCCGTCTTGGTTTTTCTTATGAAATTATTTTTATAAACGACGGTTCTACGGACAATACTCTTGAGGTTCTTTCAAAATTAAAGCCGGTTAAGATTATAAGCTTCAGGAAGAATTTCGGCCAAAGCTGCGCCCTGGATGCTGGAATTAAAATGAGCAAAGGAAATATTATAATAACAATGGACGGCGATAATCAGAATGACCCCAATGATATTCCTTCTTTAATAAAAGAAATCGAAAAAGGATATGATGTTGTTTCTGGCTGGCGATGCAAAAGGAAAGATTGCTTTTCCAAAATTATGGCTTCGTTTTTTGCAAATTTTTTCAGGAAGATTCTTATAAAAGACGGTATTCATGATTCCGGATGCACTCTCAAAGCATACAAAAAAGAATGCTTTAATGATCTTGATCTTTATGGAGAGATTCATCGTTTTATTCCGGGTATTCTTCGCTGGCAGGGATTTAAAATAGGAGAGATAAAAGTCAATCATCGATTTCGAAAAAACGGAAAAACAAAATACACTTTTACAAGAATAATAAAGGGCTTTTTGGATTTGATTTCTTTATGGTTTTGGCGCAAGTATTCAGGAAGGCCTCTTCATTTTTTCGGCGGAATTGGAGCTTTAATTTCTTTTTCCGGACTTTTTATTATTTTTCTTTTGTTTTTTTTGAGAATTTTTGGATTTATTTATCTTAGCGGTTCAATTTTGCCAATGGCAGGATTTTTTATGATACTTATAGGCATCCATTTTTTTACCTCCGGACTTCTTATGGATGTTGCTTTAAAAAATTATTACAAAGCGCGCAAAGGCAGCCCTTATCATATAAAGGAGCTGATAGAGAACGATTAAAATTTGTAAACCCAAATATTGCCCATTTTCGGGGCTTCGGATTTGTAAATTATCTCAACTTTTTCATGGCTGTTTATCAAGCTTACTGTTTTATTGATTCTGTTTTTTGCCATTTGGTCAATGATAATATAGCCGCTTTTTGAATTGATAATTTCTAAAAGCTCTTTATCGTTTGAAACAATGGGAGCGTTTGTATAATAATCCCTTCCATTTATTGTTCTTCCCTCTACTTCTTCTTTCCTGCCAGACAAGCTTGTTGGAAGCCAGAATCCTTCATCGTTAAGATATATCTTACTAAGATGGGTATAGGGAGAAATTATCATATCTTCTGTTTTTCTGTTTTCTTTTATAAAAAGATATGCCTCTTTGAAGTTTGGCTGAGGAGAGCCGTATTCCAGAAGATAGTTTTCTTTTGGAATAAAATTGAGATGAGGGAATGAAAGGAAAACAATCAGGACTATTGAAGGAATAAAGCTAAAAAGAGGATTTTTTATTCTTAAAATATTTTGAATTATTTGAAAAAACCTTACAATAAAATAGCAGGAAAGAATAATAACAAAGGGAAAAATAGGAAAAAGATATCTGTAATGGATTACATTTATAAATCCGGCAATAAAAAAATAAGAGGAAATAGCAATTAAAAAAAGAGAAACGGCGGTGTATTTTTTTTTATCAAAAATTCCCAAGAAGAGACCGCCTAGCGTGCCTAAGAAAAAGATCCATAATTCATTTTTTATAAAGCGATTATAATGGGGAAAGTAATTATAAAAATCTATTTTTGGAATACTTGCCATATACCGGAACAGAAATAGGGAAATAGCAAAAATGGAAAAGAAAATAATCCATTGCCTAAAAGAAATTCTTTTTTTTGGAAATAATAAAGCGATTAAAATAAATCCGGGGATGAAAACAACCGCTAAATGATGGCTTAAAAAGGAAAAAAACAAGGAGAGGAAAAAAAAGACAAGAAATTTGAAATCTTTCTTTTCAAGCCATTTCCAAAGAAAATAGAAAGAGAGAAGCAGAAAAAACTGCAAAGCGACGTATCCTCTGGCTTGTCTTGACCATGCAATTTCCCAATAGCTGAAAGCCATGATTACAGAGGAAACAAGCCCGACATTTTTATTGAAAAGATGTTTTGATAAAAAATAGACAACTAGAACAGAAAGGACTCCAAAAAAAACGGAAGGCAGGCGGGCTTGCCAAGGGGAAAAAGGATCAAAATCTTTTATTTTCATAAGTCCGGCGACAAGATAGTTGTAAAATACTCCATTTTTATAAGGCAGTCCTGAATCAAGAACTGGCACTCCTTTTTCAATAATTGTTAAAGAAGCGTTTATTGTAAATCCTTCGTCTATCCAAAGAGAAGGTTTGTTTAATTGCCAAACTCTTAAAATAAAGGAAAACAGAATGACAACAATGATAAAAATTATGGTTGTTTTTTTGGACATAATTGCATTGGTGGATAATATCATTTTTCCTTTTTAATTCAAAATTTTATATTTGCCTTTTAAATACTTTTTTATTGTTGACAATGTTTATTGCAATTGGCTATAATACGATAGGTAAACAAATTTTAATTTTAAAAATCCATGATAGAAGGAAAAAATATTTTTAACGAAAGTTTTGACAGGACAAAAAAAGAGAATCCGAAGTTTGTTGCGATTATTGTTGCTGTTTCTATTGTTGTCCTTTTAATTATTCCCGCTCTCTATTTTTGGTTTTTCAGGCAAGAAGTTCCCAGGGATGTTATTTCCACAACAAATCTTTTTACGATTCCGGAAAGTCACAGGCCGGAAAGAGATAACAATACGGGTGATTTTATAATCCATTTTAATAATAATCGCCAAAGATTTGCTTATAGGTCAAGCACTTGGGATGAAAGATGGTTTGTCGTTTTAAACGGGAAAGAGCAGAAAGAATACGATAGCGTAGGTCTTTTAACATTCGGACCGAATAATAACTTTGCCTATGCGGCAAAACAAAATGGAAAGTGGTTTGTCGTTTTAAACGGGAAAGAGCAAGAAAAAGGATACGAAAGCGTAAATCAATTAACTTTTAGCCCTGACGGAAGAAATTTTGCCCATAACGCCAAAGAAGACGGAAAGTGGTTTGTTATTTTAAATGGCGATGAAGAAAAGAAATATGACAGCGTTAGTCTTTTGACTTTTGCTTCAAATAACAATCTTGCCTATGCGGCAAAAGAGGGCGATAGCTGGTTTGTTGTTTTTAACGGGGAAGAAAGGAAAAAATATGAAAGCGTCAATCGCCTTACTTTTAGCCCTGACGGAAGAAATTTTGCCCATAACGCCAAAGAAGACGGAAAATGGTTTGTTGTTTTAAATGAAACGGAAGGGAAAAAGTATGAGAGTACAAGTATTTTAACCTTTGGATCAAATAACGATTTTGCCTATGCGGCAAAAGAGGGTGATGGCTGGTTTGCCGTTTTAAACGGAGAAGAAAAGGAAAAGTATGACAGTGTAAACCTTTTAACATTCGGACCGAATAATAATTTTGCTTATGCGGCGAAAATCGGAAATGATTGGCTTGTCGTTTTAAACGGAGAAGAGCACGAAAGATATGAAAGCGTAAGTTATTTGGCTTTTAATGAAAACGGAGAAGAATTTGGCTATATAGCGAGATTACCAAGGAGAAAGTTCGTCGTGTTAAACGGAGAAGAAAAGGAAAGATATGATGGACTAGATTACCTGTCTTTCGGGCCTGATAACAAGCTTTCCTATCTTTCAAGGGTGGGATATTCTCAAACGGTAATAGTAGGTAATAAGAAAATAGAAGAGCCTGGGAAAGTATACAGTCCGGTTGTTATAGGAGAAAAACTCTATTACAATTCTGTAAGAGGCAGAGAAATCTGGGTTGTTATTGAAAGTTTTTAATTAATTTATTGCAAAAAAAAGAAAGCGGCTCTACTCTCAATTACAGCTGTTGCTGTTTTTAAGAATTAGCCGCTTTTTTGTTTTTCCCAAAGAGAAATATTAAATGGAAAGAATCCCTTTTCTTATTACAACCCCGTCCGTTCTTAAATTAAATTCGTCAATTCCGGATGCTGAATCTTTTATTTTAAGACATTGTTTGCAAAAATGTTTTCCTTTAGGGAGCATTTCTTTGCACCTTTCTCCGTTTAATAATCCCAAACATTGGTTTAATTTTTTTTGCCTGTTGTCCATAGTGTTCCTCCTTGGGTAGAAGAGTGCTGCTGTACTTTTAGCAAAACCGTTAAATTAAGTCAACAATATTCTCTTGTAAAATATTACTTATGAGTTATTCTAAATTGTAGTTCTTTTGTTGGACATTTAAAAACTACTGTCTTTTCAATCTGAAAAAGCAAAAGCAAAGGAGAAAATCATGTCAAAACCGGATAATCTTCTTTCCGGGATGAGTATTGCTTTAATTCTTGCTCTTTATAGGATGCTTGAAGTCAGGCCTTGCCGAAACCGCTTGCCATGTTTTAGGCAAAATGCCAAAGACGCTGCAGAAATTACATTCAATAAATTTTGGCAGGAACTTACCTTAAATCAGCAAGAAGAATTTTCTTCTCGCCTTTTTCAATGCCTTTATTGGCGCCGTCTTAAATGTTTTTTGTCCTTTGAGCATTTCTTAGAACTGTGGGACAAGAATCTTGGACTTGAAGAAGGATTTGATAAGTGGCGTGAATCGCTTGATTTTAATGATAAAGATCCTCTGATGCTTATATTAAGAGTATTGCGAAGGAGGAGAATTCCTCTTTCTTCTTCTGAAGTCAAATATTGTTTAAGCGCCCTAGGGCAACAAAAAGAGGAAAAAGTTGCCGAATTGTTTATAAGTTGCTTTTGCTTGGATGTTACCGAGTGAAAATAGTTCTAAGTGGCTATTCTAAAAACTTGTTTATAAGACATACAAAAGACAGGGAGGATTGGAATATTTTTCCATCCGTTTAAATTGTTCTTTCTTTGTCGCTTGCGCTTGCAGGCGGCTTTTTTTATGATATAATAGGTATTATGAAAGGTATTTTGTCGTTAAGAGAAAGTTTATTTTGGGAAAAACAGTTAAAAAATCTTGACTATCAAAAAGACGCCCAATTTATTATTGGTCGTGTTTTGGATTTTGGTAATTTGAATGATTGGAAAGCCATTAAAGATTTTTATGGAATTGAAGAAATCAAGAAAGTGGCTAAAAAACATGTTTTTTCAAATCCAAAAGATATTAATTTTTGGTCGGTAATATTTGAAATACCTCTAAATAAATTAAAATGCACGAGGAATCCCTTACTAAAAACACCAAAAGCGTTCTTGAGGCAATAGGGTTACTGTCTATTTCAAAAGATTTTTACCTGGCAGGAGGAACGGCTTTGGCTATTCATTTGGGCCATCGTTTTTCTGTTGATCTGGATTGGTTTTCTGAAAAGTTTGATTATGGTCCTTCTTTTCGCAGTGAATTGGGAAAAATTGGAAAATTAGAGATAGATAGCGAGAGTAAAGATACTTTTAACGGCGTTCTTAACGGAGTTAAGGTTAGCTTTTTTAGATATCCTTACCCTTTAATATCTTCAAAAATAAAGTATAAAGATAATATTTTTATTGCTGGTATTCCTGATATAGCGGCAATGAAAATGGAAGCGATAGGAAGCAGAGGTTCCTATAAAGATTTTATCGATATTTATTTTATTCTTAAACAATACTCGCTTGAGGAAGTTTTTAGATTTGTAGAAAAAAAGTTTGCAAATATTGATTATAATAAAACACATCTTTTAAAATCTCTTATTTATTTTGATGATGTCAAAAATAGTGTTTTTCCTGAAATGTTAAAAGAAGTGAGTTGGAAGGAAATTACTGATGAAATTAAAAGAAAAGCAAGAATTTGTTTGAATAATTTATAGTATTTTAGTTTTCCACAGTTCTATTTTTTTCAAAAAGAGTTAGAATAATCTAATCGCTAGCCGTCTTAATTATTATGGCGATTTTGCTGTTTTAATAAAGATAAATTTATGAATAAAAGAAATAAAATCATCTTTTTTCTCATCCTTTTTCTGTTTTCTTTTACCTTAATATCATATCTTATATATGATTATTTGGAATATAAGAAAGAAATAAGAGAAAGCTACTGGGAGATACCAAGTCAGGTAGAATATGAAAGTACTGATAATTATGAAATTATAGAAACAGAAGAAGGGAAAGTGGTTGTGAATGAGAATGCTGGGTTAAGTTTTATGATTCCGGAGGGGTGGGGGGTAAAAATGGACGAAGAAAATGATACCGTCGAAATATTTAATGTTAATAGATTAGAAAATTGTTTTTTTTGGATAGGTGTAGATTATTATATTGAAAATTTTCCAGGAGAAAAAAATAGGCCTTTTATTGTTTCACAACAAACAGAAGGAAAAGAAAAAATAATTGAAAATATGCAAGAAATTATTTTTATTGATACTTTTTCTGCACTGAAAACGTTTAAAAAATCCGGAGAAACATCATTAATAAGTGCTGAAGTTCCTTTTAATAATAGAATATATAATTTTATATTATTTTCTTCACTAAAAAATAATGAAGAATGTATAAATATTTTTGATGAATTTTTAGATGGTGTTTCAATAAATATATAATAATTCAATGTTTTACGGGAAAAAATCTGTAAGAAAGATTATTCTCTGTTTGATTTCAGTTTTACTGTTTTTTCTTTTTGGTTTTACGGTAAGCGCTTCTAATGAAGAAGAATCTTTAAAGCAAGAATATAAGATTCAGCTTCTTGAAAAGGAAGTAGATGCGATAGTTAAAACTCTTATTCAGAAAATAACCAATGAATCAATAGATACTTTGGTTCTTCTTGATAATCCTGAAAGAGAAGCTATTTTAGCCCTTCTTAGAAGAGGGATACAATTAAACTCGTTTAATTATTTAATAACTCAAGCGCCAAAGGAAATAGTAGGGGATTTTGTTAAGGCTGGGACTAAAATGGCTCCCATTTTCCTTGATTTTGGCTTTTCTTCTTTTTGGGAAATGGGAGTTAATGAAGCAAAAAAATATGCTATAGAGTGGCTACTAAAGAACGAATTAAGAACGGGAGGAGGGAATTTCCCTTTTTCTTACAAAACTTATACTGGAAAAGTTGAAAATGTCAGTTTTCCCTTTATTTTGCTTTATAACCCGAAAAATAATAAAATTGAAATAAATATTTATTCTTCAAGGGAAATTGAAACACCTGAAGTAACGAGAAAATATCTATGGACAGGGGGCGTAAAAAAACTATCTCCCTTTATTGTAAATATAAGCGGGGCTATAGAGAAAAATCAATATGGAGTGTATATATGGAAAGAAGGACCTAAAATTGAAATTGATTTTCCTTCTTATGTCCCCGAATTTCAATTTCAAAAACCCTCATTTGCAGAAAGGCAAATTAATTTATTAAAAGACCAATTATACGCCCTATATCTCGCAGGAGAGAAAATAGATCATCTTCTTGTCGAAGTGTCCGGTATTGTAAGTAATGTCGGAAACGCTGCGACGGAAAACGCAAAAAGCATCGGAGGAAAAATAATTGGAGGAATTGTAAATTTTTTCAGTAATCTTAATTCCATTATTTCTGTTCTTAATCCCTTCCAGGCGTCAATGTTTTCTTGGAGCGAAGAAGATTCTTATGGTCCTTCTCCTCATCTTTTAATAAGGCAGAAGGCGGAAGAAATTTTAAGCTTAATTAAAGAAGCGGGTTTTTCTATTGAAGAAGAATATTTCTTTGAAGAAGATGAAACGGATTTGGACGCTTTATGGGCAAGGGTAAGAGAAATGGATGAGATGATAAAAGAACTTCAAGATAGAATAGTTGGTTCAATTAAAGAAGCGGAGGAGGATTTGGTTTTTCTTGAAGATTTGGAGGATTTGGAAACAGTTGCAGAAATATGTAGTGTAGATATTAATACTGCTTCAAAAGAAGATCTTCAAAAATTAACGGGAATAGGTCCAACTTATGCAGACAGGATAATTGAAAAAAGGCCTTTTTCCTCTGTAAATGACTTAATAAGAGTAAGCGGGATAGGAGAGGTTACTTTGGAAAAAATATTAGAACAGGGCTGTGCCTTTGTTGATGATTTTTATTATACAAACAGCGGTTCGGGAAATAGTTCTGATTCTACAAATAATGAGGCTGCTTCTCCTATTATTATTCTTAATTATGAAGATAATAATCCTGTTAATAAAGATATTTCCATTGAGGTTGTTGCTTCGAATTTACAAAGCAGCAGTTATGATATTAAAATATCAATTGAAAATGAAGGAACAGTTCTTTCTGATATTTACGACATTAAAGAAGAAAAATGGAAATCTTCCGTATATTATTTAAATAGTGCCTTTTCCGGAGCAAGCTTTACTGGTGATTTTTCTTTGAAAATAAAGGAAGATAAAAAAGATTTTAGAGGAGAAGCAGAAATTATTGTGAAATTAAGAAATAGCATAAAAGGTACTATTGTCGCAGAGAAAAGGGGAAAAATCAATATTATTGACGAAGAAAATGACGAAGAAGATAATGAACAAAACTATGTTTCTTCTTATTGGCCGGTTTTCCAGCAAAATTCTCAAAGAACGGGTCAGGTAAATATCTTAGGCCCTGCAAATTTTAACAATCCTTCTTTTGATATTTTTCTTGAAGGGTCTGATTCTAATGATTATTTCTATGCACCCGCAATTGATTCTGAAAACAATCTTTATTTCAAGGCAAAATTAAGCGGCAGAGAAGGGATTTTTTCCTTTAATTCTTTAGGAGAAGAAAGATGGTATTATGAAGGCGGAATGCCACATATTATTGGGCCGATTGTAACCCCAAGCGAGGATATTTTTTTCTATATCAAAGGAAAAGAATTTCCTTTGATGCTTTATAATAAGGAAGGAAATCTATTATGGGAAAAACCACTTAATGGATCATATCTTTTAGGATACCTTGCGGCTTATAAAAACACTATTTATTCTCTTGCTTCTTCGGGCGGGCCTACTGGAAAATTAATATCTATTGATATTGAAACGGGAGAAATAAATTGGATTTATGAAACGGGCGAAATTTTATCAACTTCAAACACTCTTACTATAGGAGAAGACGGGACCGCCTATTTTGGAAATGGTAATATTTTTTATGCTATTAATATAAATGGGGAAGAAAAATGGATTAAAACCTTTGAAGGAATAGATGGATCGTCTCCTGTAATAAGAATGCCTTCTATCAGCGATGAAACAATATATTTAACGGTTTCTCAGATAGAAAAAAGAGGGTCTTCTATTGTTCCTTGTCTTTTTGCTCTGAATTCTGAAAATGCGACAGAAGAATGGCGGGTTTGCGACAGTTATTTTAAATTTAATCATATTTCTGTTTCGACGCAGAATAATATCTATATTCCAGCAGGAAAAGACCAGAGAGGCCGTATTTTTAAATTTAATAGCTCAGGCGTGGAAGAGTGGCAATTTTCTGATTCCGAAAGAACAGTAGAGATTTTAATAATTGATAGCGAAGAGAATATTTACGGAATCTTCGGAGGTTCTCTTCTGAGGGCTTTTAATAAAAACGGAGAAATGAGATGGCAATATTCTTTATACCCGGCATATAGAATTAAATCCTTATCTTTTGATGGAAATGGAAACATATATATCGGGGGACATGAAAAAATGTATATTGTAAGAAATAAAGAAACGATAGAAGAGCCAAAAGACAATGTTTCCCCCGAGATTATTTTTGAGCTCGAATCAGTTCAAAATTCTCTTTCTTTTATTCTTTCTTGGCTTGGGGAGGACTTGGCTCAAGAAGAAGTAGAACCAAGCGGGATAAGCGGTTATCAACTTAGGTATTCTCAAGATGAAGAGAATTGGACGTATTTGCCCTCGGAAGAGGATTATATAGAAGAAACTGAATTTGAATTTACCGGAGAAGAAGATAACACTTATTATTTTGAAATAAGGGCTAAGGATAATGAAGGGAATATAAGCGAGTGGGTAAGCGCTTCTACCACAATATCTTTATTAAAAAATCTATTAATAGTGGAAGTCCAGGTGGCCGGAGAAAAAGCTTCTCATGATTTTATTAAAATTTACAATCCAAATAATTTTGATATAGATATTGATGGATATAAGTTAAGAAAACGCAATGCTGCCGGAAATGAGGATTCCATTCGTCTTTTTCCTTCTGAGAGCATAATTTTTTCAAAAGAATATTATCTATGGGGAAGCTCTCAAGATGAAGATTATCCATTATTGATTAATGCCGACACATGGACAACACAAACTATTTCCAATAATAATAGTGTGGCATTATTAAATAAAGACGATGAAGTTCTTAGCGCTTTAGCTTGGGGCAGTTCCAATAATCCTTTTGTAGAGGGAACGTCTTTTTCTGAAAATCCGGAGAAAAACGAAATTTTAAAAAGAATTTGGAATGAAGAAACGAACGAGTATTCAAACATTGGCGACAACTCTTTGGATTTTGAAATTCAATAGCTAAAAAGAAAACAAAAAAATATTATTCTCTTTTTGTTTATACCAAAAGGACTCTAAAAGTAAAAAGAGGCGGGTTTTTAATGTTCTTTTTTATAGAAGTTTCCTTGTACAGATAAGAAAAAAAAGTATAATAGGAAATATGTTTTTTATTCCTTGATTTTTTAAATATTTATGGAAAATAAAAATAAAGTTAGAGCGCATGTTTTTTTTTCTGGCCGTGTACAAAGAGTTTTTTTCAGAAGAACCGTTATGCTAAAAGCTAACCTATTAAAGATTACAGGATGGATCAAGAATTTAAAGGACGGCAGAGTAGAGGCCGTTTTTGAAGGCGAGAAGGAAAAAATAGAAAAGCTTGTAAAAAATGCCGGCAAAGGTAATCCTTTAATAAGAGTGGACTATTTTGAACTGGAGTGGGAAAAGTATAGCGGACAATACGAGAATTTTAAAGTTACATATTAACTTCGTTTTTTTAAAAAAATCCTTTGACTGCTTTGATTTTTTCTGTTATAATCTCAAAACATGGATAAAGAAAGGATAATAGGATTAATAAATGAGCTTTATAGAATTACTTCTCTTTTCCCGAAGAAAGAGCCCTTAAGGTATAAAATGAGAGAAGCGGCCGATAACCTGCTTTTGCATTTCACGACTTTTGAATCTTTAAATAGCAACAATCCTGGATCTTTTGCCGGAGATGTAAAAATGAAAACGAAGGAGTGCCTTTTTGAAATAGAAAATAATTTTGAAATTATAAACAATTATTTCAACGTTACAAAATGGCAAAATTGGGCGAGCTATTTTAATATTATCGCTCTTCAGGAAAAATACGATCTTTTCAAAAAAGATGTAAAGGAAGAAATTAAAAGAATAGTTTTAGAAAAAAAGATAACAGTTGAAAAGGAAGATAAGCCAGAAAAAAGCAATCATAGTTTATCGATAAGAGAAAAGAAAATAATGCTTCTTCTTAAAGACAAAGGAAGAGCCCAAGTAAATGATGCGAGCAAGATGCTTCCAAGTGTTGCCAAAAGAACATTGCGCAGAGATTTCTTAGCTTTAATTGAAAAAGGGCTCATAGAAAGAATGGGGGAAAATAACAATACTTATTATTCTTTAAAAGAATAAGATAGGACAGATAGGACAAGACATTTTTTCAATTTTGTCCTATTTGATACATTAGGACATAAGAAATAGGAAATATTTGTCCTGATTGTCCTATCTCTTTAATAATGGATGATTTAAAGAAACAATTCGCTAAAATATATGATAAGAATGTAGATGCTATCTACAGGTTTGTTTTTTTTAAGGTTAATTCCGAAGAAATAGCCCAGGACTTAACTTCAGAGGCCTTTATGAAAAGTTGGCAGGTATTCCAAAAGGAAGGTCTAAAAATAGAAAATCCCAGAGCTTTTGTTTACCGGACGGCCAGGAATCTTGTCATTGATTATTATAGAAAAAAGGCCAGGATGACAGCGGTTTCTATTGATGATATCTCTTTGCCTGAACAAGGACAATGTCTTGAAGAAAAGATTTTTATAAACTCTGATTTTGAGCAGGTTAAAAAAGCCCTTCAATTTTTAAGAGAGGACTATCAGAGTATTATTACGATGCACTACATCGAAGGAATGTCTTCTAAGGAAATATCAAAAGTAATGAAAAGGTCAGAAGGGGCAATAAGGGTTTTACTGCACAGAGCGCTCAATTCTCTAAAACAGGAAATCAAAGAGGCCTGAAGGTTAAAGTGTAATAAAATTGCTTTATCTTCGTCTTAAACTTAACAGCCACAAAAAGATGAACGAAAAAGAAATTATCAAAAATTTGAAAAAACTAAGAAAAGTCAGACCTGAAAAGGACTGGGTTTTTTCGAATAAAAAAGAGCTTTTAGGAGAAAGCTTGCCTTATTTCCCTATTATGAATGTCTTAAGGAACATATCCGGTAATTTTTTTCTGGTTCATAAGTTTGCTTCCGTTTTTATTCTGATTTTTGCCTCTTTTGCCGGAATGGCAGTTTATGCTCAGAACTCTTTACCCGGAGATGCCTTTTATAGCGTTAAAAAAGCGACAGAAAAGGCCCAGTTTGCTTTTAAAACCGGAGATGAGGTTACTCTTAGCTTTGAGGTAGCTCAAAGGCGACTGGATGATCTAGATAGAGCGGTTAGGACCAATTCTTCAAAAAATCTTGCCCCTTCCATAAACGAGTTTCAGGCAACCGTTTCGGAAGCGGCCAAAAGCATTAAAGTTGCGGAAGTAAAAGATATCAAGGCCGTTAGTAAGAATGTGGAGAAAATTGAAGAAAGACAAGAGAAAATAAGGTCGCTTGGCATAGAAATAGGAGAGAATAAGGAATTTAACGATTTAAAACAGGGAATTGCCTGTAAGAGAGCATCCGAATTGATTGATTTTACAAAAACAAGGACGCTTACAAAAGAGCAGGAAGAATTATTTAAAGAAGCAGAGGAATTGTTTGTGGAAGAAAAATGCACAGAAGCCGAGGAGAAAATACTCTTTGAAGTTGAAAAACCTCTTGAGTTTGAAGACATAAAAGAAGATATTTTAGAAGAAGAGAAAGAGAATGAAATGGAAACAGAAGAGGATGAAATAGAAATGGAAACAGAAGAAGACGAAACGGAAGAATAAAAGTTTTCCACAGTTGCACTTTTTTTAAAAAAAATTATCATATATTAATTTAAACATAGCCGTTGATTATCTTGCCCTTTTGAGTGGAAATATTTTTTCTACTCAAAAGGTCAAGACCTGCCAAATCAATTAAATAGATGGCAGAAAAAAATGGTCGACAACGGCCTTGGAAATTTAAAGAAACCAATTCTTATCTTTTTTAAAAAATATTTATTGAATAAAAAAGATAAGAAGAGAATTATCCTTTTTGAATCATTTTTCAAAAAAATAATTTAAAAAGGAAAAGGTCGGAAAATTATAAAGTCGTAAATTATCAGTTTTGTCCAGTTGACGTCGACAACAAAAAATTGGACAAAACGAAACAATAAAATAAAAATGAAAAAATTAATAGCAATCGCAATAGCAGTTACAATGGCTGTCGTCGCGGTACCAGCAGCCGGTCAGACGGATCTTCAGGCTCAAATTGATGCTTTGCTCGCCCAAATAGCGGCACTGCAAGCTCAACTTGCCGGAGGAACTTCAGCCGGTGCTCCTGCTGTCTGCTCGGGAATTTCTTTTACAAGAAATCTCAGCTTGGGTTCAACGGGAAATGATGTAAAATGCCTTCAGGCATTATTAAATCAGGACTCTGCGACACAAGTAGCGGCAAGCGGTGTTGGCGCCATGGGCAGTGAAACAACATATTTTGGCAATCTTACCGCAACAGCAGTTGTAAAATTCCAAAATAAATACGCTTCTGAAGTTTTGGCTCCAGTTGGCCTTACATCAGGAACAGGATTTGTCGGAGCGCAAACAAGAGCAAAGTTAAACGCAATGCTCGTTTCAACTCCTACAACTCCTCCTACAGACCCAACAACTCCAACTGACCCAGTAGTACAAACCGAAGGAGATCTTGAAGTTAAGCTTCTCGGTGTACCAAACAATGTTGAAGTTGGACAAGATTCAACAAATGTCGGAGTAATGTCTTTTGAATTAAAGGCGAAGGACTCTGATATTACAGTAAGAAGAATTGACATTCGTTCAGACGGAATGAGACCTTCAAAGAATCTTAGCCAAGTTTCTCTTTATGACGGAAGCACTCTTCTTTCAGGAGTAAGTGCAGACAGTTATGCAAGACCAACAGGGCAAACTTACTTTGAATACAGATATAATGTTAACCTTGTAATTCCTAAAGGAACAACAAAAACAGTTAACGTTATGGTAAGCTCTCTTTCTACTGTTACTAACGCCGATTCTTACACATTATCTGTTCCTATAGACGGAATTAGATTTACAGACACAGCAGAATTAAGCCATACTGCTCCAGCTGCCGCTATCGCAAGAACATTTACAGTAACTACAGCTGTAACAGGAATTCTTACAAACACTATGGCTCCTGATAACCCTACAGCCGGAATCGTTGTTGGAAACGAAACAGCCAATACAACAGGAGTTGAACTTTTGAAATTCCAAACAAAAGCAACTCAAAACAACGTTGTTATTGACAGAGTAATCTTCCAAGCATCAACAACAGGAACAGCATCAGCAGCAAGCCTTATCAATGCCGTTCATCTTTATGACGGAACAACGCTTGTTGGAAGCGAAACATTTGCTGCCGGAGTATCAACAACAACTTTTGACAATCTTGAGATAAGCGTAGCAAAAAACGCTACCAAGACATTTACTGTCAAAGTTGACTTAAATAAGGTTGACGGAACAAATGCCACATCAGGAGACACTGTTCTTATTGAAGTAAGCAGCATGACAGGGGAAGACCCACTATACAATGTTGTTACAGCAAGCGGTGTTATCAAAGGAGAAGCTCAGACAGTACATATAGCCGGTGTTCAAGTTAGCAACGTATCAACTTCAATTACCCCCGTTGTTAACGGCGATAACCTGACAACCCATGGAGATGGTACAGTAACCTTCAGACTTACAGCTCTTGGAGACACGATTGTCATCCCTGAAACAGGTGCTGTTACAGGAACACACGCTACAACTACAGCTTCAACCGGTGCTACAACAACTGCGGTTGAATACATGATTGACGGAAACCTTATAGGTTCCGCAACTCCTGCTCAGAGAACAATCAATGCAGGCACTTACAAGACAATCACAGTTAGAGCCAGAGTTGGTTCTGACGTAGGTTCTCGTGTAAGATTGGAAGTTACGGCTCTTACGTGGAATGACCTTGACGGAAACGCTTTTAACGCTCCTTCAGCCCTGCTTGAGAGCTTAGTTACTCCGACCGTTATTATAGATGCCTAAGGCAATCTTAATGCGGTAGAGTAGTTCTGAATATTTCTCTTTAGAAATTTTAGAAAACCATGGCCCCCGACAAAGGGGGCTTTTGGTTTTTGCTTTTTTGAAAAAATTGTTTATAATAAGCGGGTATCTGATTTACCAAAACAATGGATAAAATATTTTTTAAAAAGATTATAATCTCTTTTTTATTATCTTTGACAATAGGGCTTTCTTTGCCTTTTTCTGTTTTTGCTTTTGAAGATTTTTTTGTTGATTCGTCTTACGATCTTTATAACAGAAAAGAAGTGGAGACAGAGCATATAATAGATATTGGAAATGCCCGCTTTTTTATAGACAAAGATTATTATCTTAACGCTTCTTTAAATGAAAGGGTAAGAATAGAAAAAAGCATTTCTTCCTTAGGAGAAGAGTTTAAGAATAAAATATACCCCAATCTTACTTCTCTTTTTGGAAAAGAGCCTGCTTTTCCCGATGGAAAGATAACGGTTGTTTTTCATCAAATGCCTCAAGGCACGGGAGGATATTTCAATACGGGAGACCAATATTCAAGATATCAATATTCAAGATCAAATGAAAAAAATATTCTTTTTTTGAATGTTTTCCACATTCATAATCCTCTTCTCCCGTCTTATCTTGCACATGAATTTACTCATCTTATAACCTTCAATCAAAAAGAAAATATTTATGGAGTTAGTGAAGAAATTTGGCTTAATGAATTAAGGGCCGATTATGCAGTAACATATTTGGGCTATGACAATAATTACAAAGGGAGCAATCTTGAAAATAGGGTAAATCAATTTTTGAAAGATACCAATGCTTCTTTGACAGAATGGACAAATAGAAGCGCTGATTATGGAATAATCAACCTTTTTGCCCAGTATTTGGTTGACCATTACGGAGTTGAAATTTTAGCCGAATCCTTAAAATCTCCTTATGTTGGGATAGAAGGAATAAATTATGCTCTTAAGAATAGGGGATTTCGGGATGATTTTTCAGATATTTTTACCAATTGGACTATTGCTCTTTTTTTGAATGATTGCGGTTTTGGAGAAAAATATTGTTATAAAAAAGAAAGTTTGAAAAACATTAGAGTTTTGCCTCAGACAACATATCTTCCTCAGACAAGAACGGCTCAAATAATCATTTCTGTTTCCACAAAGCAGTGGTCGGGAAATTGGCAAAGAATTGTGGGAGGACAGGGTGACCTTGTTCTTAATTTTGAAGGAGAAGAGAATCTTAAATTCAAGATTCCTTATCTTATTTGTAAAAATGGCAATAGCTGTTCTCTTTTGTTCTTATCCCTTGACGAAAGCGGTAAAGGAAAGATTGACATTAAGGATTTTGATGATTTTACGTTAACGATTATTCCTTCAATTCAGGATAAGACAAAGGGATTTGACGGCCCCGAAAAAACCCACTATTTTTCTTTTGATATTTTAACAAAGGAAAGAGAAATTGAGGAAAACCAGCAAAGAGCAGCGCTTTTGGAAAGAATAGAATCTTTAAAACAGGAAGTAAAAAGATTAGAGGCGCTTATTGAAGCAAACCAAGGAGAAAGAGAAAATGTTTCTTGTTCTATATCAAATAATCTTTATTTTGGAATAATAAATTCAAATGAAGTTTCTTGTCTTCAAGAATTTTTAAAAAGCCAAGGCCATGACATTTATCCCGAAGGCCTTATTACCGGCAATTTTCTTTCCCTTACCAGAAATGCAGTCGTCCGCTTTCAGAAAAAATACGCTTCTGAGATTTTAGCTCCCTTTGATTTAATATCTGGAACGGGGTTTGTCGGTCAAATGACAAGAAACAAAATTGAGAATATTTTAAAAGAGAGTTACTGATCAAAAATAGCAACTCTATGCTTTCTTTTCTAAAAAAACTAAAAGAAGTTCTTTATCCGGCAAGCGGGACAAAGCTTTTTATTCTTTTTGCTTTGATGATTTTAGGTGCTTTTTTAGAGCTTCTTGGAATCGGGGTAATTATGATTTTTGTTTCTGCAATTGCGGATATAAGTATTCTTTTTGATATTAAATGGCTTTTGCCTTTTTTGAATTTTTTTAACATTAATAATTCAAGGGATGTTCTTGTCTACGGTTCTGTTATTCTCGCATTTACTTTTGTTTTTAAGAATGCCTATCTTGTTTCTCTTAGATACATTAAAGCGCGTTTTGTTTATAACAGATATAGGAATATTTCAAACCGACTTTTCTCTTTTTATATGAATGCTCCTTATTATTTTCATCTTCAGAGAAATAGCGCTGATTCAATAAGGAATATATCGATTGAAGCTGAAAATCTTTCCACGCGCGTTATAATGCCCATTTTTCAGATTATAATAGACGGAGCCGTAACTTTGGCAATTGTTCTGATGCTTTTTATAATAGAGCCCTTTATAACAGTAATTGTCTTGTTTTTACTTTTGCTTATAAGCTTTCTTTTTTTAAAGGCGGTTAGGAAATATATAATTTGGCATGGAAAAAGGGCATTTGAAAAAAGAAGAGAAATTATTCAAATAGTAAGCGAGGGGATGGGAGGAATTAAAGATATTTTAATTTCTGGACGCAAGGGTTGGTTTATTGAAAAGTTCCGCTCAAATATCAACGATCTTTCAAAGGCATCCGCTTTTCAGCAGACGATAACGCAAAGTACAAGACCCGTTATGGAAAGCATTGCTGTTTTGGGAATGATTTTCATAGCATTTCTTCTTCTTTATTTTGGCCGTCCAATACCTTCTCTTATTTCAACTTTGGTTCTTTTTGCTTTTTCGGCTTACCGTTTGCTTCCGGCAATAAATAATCTTATTAATGAATATATGAAGGTTCGTCATTTCTCGTTCATAATCGATCCTATTTATAATGATCTGATCTCTTCAAAAGAGCAAGAATCAAGACAAAATAAAAAAGAAGAGAGGATGGTCTTTAAGGAAGAAATAAGAATTGAAAATGTAAGCTATACTTATCCAAAAAGCACTCAGGAGGCATTAAAAAATGTTTCTTTTGCCGTTAAAAAGGGAGAAGCAGTTGGAATTATAGGACCTACCGGTTGCGGCAAGACGACAATTGCCGATATTATTCTTGGATTATTAGAACCGACAAAAGGGAAAATTGAAGTTGATAAGAAAAATATTAGAGAGAATATAGACGGATGGCAAAAGAACATAGGATATGTTCCTCAGTTTATTTATCTTTCCGATGATACAATTTATAATAATATTGCTTTTGGAATTGATAAAGAAAAAATAGACAAAAGCCGCCTTTTAAAAGCGGCAAAAGTTGCTTGTCTTGATGATTTTGTTAAAAAATTGCCAAAGGGCCTTGATACTTTTATCGGAGAAAGAGGAATACGGCTAAGCGGAGGACAACGCCAAAGGATAGGCATTGCAAGGGCTATTTATTATAATCCGGAGATTTTAGTTATGGACGAAGCTACTTCTTCTTTAGATAATATTACCGAAAAATATGTTATTGAAGCAATTGAGCGCCTTAAAGAAGGAAGAACGGTTATAATAATAGCTCACCGTTTAACTACGGTTAAAAATTGCGACATTCTCTATATGTTTAAAGAAGGCAGAATAGTTGGAAGCGGAACTTATAAAGACCTTCTTGAAAGAAATAGCGATTTCAAGCTTATGGCTGATTCTGCGTAATTTGATTCCATCCCAATCCTACAGCTATGCTTCTTTGGCTCCAGCTTTCGGAAATAAGCTCGTTTAATATCCACAATTGAGCGCTTTTTCCTCCATCAAGGCCAATGGCTCTTTCTGCTTTCTCTTTTATAAAAAAATCAGCTATTGTGCTGTAATAAGCTCCGGTTCTTCTTATCATTTTTTCTCTTCCGTCGGCAACGACTATGATATGGAATTTGTCGTTGTTGCCGTAAGACATGCGGGGATTTCTCTTTGAAATTTCTTCAATATGGGTTTCAAACGAGGATGATTTTTTCCCTTTGTATACTAGAAGGGGCGTTCCTGATATTATATTATTACATTTTTCTTCCATGTTGTTTTTCTTATCTTCTAAGAGTCCTATTTCTCCTGTATCAACACATAACTGATAAAGGGGAAATCCTCCATAATTTGAAAATCTTCCGTCTATTTTAATATATCCTGTCGGGGATACCCACATTTTACCTTGCTTGTCATAAGAATCTTTAAAAAAAGTTGCGTTTATTTTAATATCTCTGTCAAAGTTTCTAAGGTCTATATATTTATGTTTTCCGTTTGGGAATAATTCTTTAAGTATGTCTGTTTTATAATCGTTTCTGGGGATTTTCAATACATAATATTGGATTCTTCCTCCTAGTTCCAATTTGTAAAATTGCCTGTATTCTATATTTAACCCTTCTTTCATTAAAGCTCCCCATGTTTTGTCTTTTATTATTCCGCTTGCTTTTATTTTGTTCTTTTTTTGGAATTCAATTATATATTTTTCTGTTTCATAATCAAACGACTCGTCTATTATAATATCTTTAAATCCAACTTTTTTTAATAGTTTTTTAAGTAATCTTACTTCTCTTTCTTTTGGTTTTTTTCTGCTTATTGTCTTTAACATGATTATATCTTATTGAAAAAATAGAGAGTCAAAAATCCTCCGGCTATTCTTGAAATTAAGATAGCTGTTATAATCCCCCATATTCCGTAAAAAGGAACAAGGGCAAAGAAAAGAATAATTTTCAAAAAAGGAGTTATTGTGTTTAAAATATAAAGGTCTTTTCTTTTCCCTTCGCTTATAATAGCAGAACCAATAAGGCCGAAAGGGGAAAGAGCGATAATTAAAGAAAATGCCTGAAAATAAGGAATAGATTCGATGTAATTAGGTAGTAGTATTTTGTAAAAAAGGGGAGCGATAAGAATTAAAAAAAGAGTAAGAGAAAATGAAGCTAAAAAGAGCTTTTTAAATTTCTTCATTATTTCCTTTTTTATTTCTCTTATATTCCTCTCTCCAAGCTTTGGAAGAGCAAGCGATGATATGGGAATAAGGCCATATATTCTGTAAATGGGCATTTGAGCAAAAGAATATATTGCCACTTGAACTGGTCCTAAAAATTTCCAAATTATTATTTTATCAATATATTCAGATAAAAAGGATATTGTGCTCATTACTGTAAGGTCTTTCCCGAATGAAATGGCTTTTTTGTCCTCTTCTTTGTTCTTTGCGCTTTTTATCGTTTTTCTTGTTATTATTCCGTAAATAATAAATTGGGAAAGGAAAAGAAGAAGAATAATAGTAACGACATTATTTGTTAGAAAGACCACGGGAATAATGACAATGGCAATAAAGATACTGGCAAGTATTTCATATTTTGCATATGTTTCAAACTTTTTTTTAGCGTGCCAGAAAGAATAAAAAAGATTAAAGGCGCCGATAGAAGGCAGAAAAAAGGCCACGATAAGAAAAGATGTTCCTAAAATACTATTTTGATTTACGAAATACCAAATAGAAAGAAGAAGGGAAAGCCCTGATCCTATAAGTCCCCACTTTAAGCGCGTCTTTAGTCCTAAATAAAAAGTTCCGTCTTTTTTTTGAGCAATGCTTTTAATAACGGCTGTTTCTATTCCGGGAAGGGAAAAAAGAGCCAGTATTCCGCTTACTGCAATGATATAGCTGTATGTTCCATAAACGTCCTGAGGGAGAAATCTTCCAAAAACAATCATTTTTATAAAAGTCATTAAGGAAACTATCAGTGTTGTAAAAGATAGCCAAAAGCCCCCCTTTGCAAGGTAAATCATATCTGTTTTTGTATATTTCTCTGACCAGCGGAGTATTTTTATCGTTTTTTCTTTTATTGTCATATTTGCTATTATACGCTATAATCCAATATATTTAAAGATATGGAATTAAGAAATCTTATTAAGGAAAAAAAAGCCAAAGTTGCCATTGTCGGAATGGGATATGTCGGACTTCCTCATGCCGTTTTAATAGCAAAAACGGGTTTTTTTGTTTTTGGGATTGATATAAATAAAAAGAGGATTGAGAGTTTAAAGAAAGGAAAGTCATATATCGGAGACGTAAAAGACAAAGAAATTAAGGAGATTATAGAAAGCAAGAAATTTGAACCCTCTGATAATTTTGAACCTTTAAAATTTTCCGACGTTATCTTAATTTGTGTTCCCACTCCTCTTGATAAGAACAAAATCCCTGATATTTCATATATTGAGAAATCTGTTTTTGAAATAAAAAAGTATTTGAGAAAAGATTGTCTTGTTGTCCTTGAAAGCACTACTTATCCAGGGACAACAGAAGAAGTTGTTTTGCCCTTGCTTGAAGAAACGGGACTTAAGGCGGGAAAGGATTTTCATTTGGCCTTTGCTCCTGAAAGGATTGACCCGGGAAACGGAATGCCTCTTAATGAAATTCCAAAAGTGATAGGAGGAATTACAAAAGAGTGCGGGGAAATCGCTTCTCTTTTCTATAGCCGGTTTTTAAAGAAAACCCATGTTGTTTCTTCTACCAGGGCGGCCGAAATGGCAAAGATACTGGAGAATACTTTTCGTCTTGTCAATATTTCAATGATAAACGAACTTTCTCTTTTATGCTCCAAGATGGAAATAGATATCTGGGAGGTGATTGAAGCGGCAAAAACAAAACCCTACGGATTTATGCCTTTTTATCCTTCTCCTAAAATAGGAGGGCATTGTATTTCTCTTGATCCTTTTTATCTTTCATTTAAAGCGAAGGAGTACAATTTCTGGGCAAGGTTTATTGAACTTGCCGGAGAAATTAACGAGCAGATGCCTCATTTTGTGATAACAAATATCATTTATGCTTTAAATAAAAGCAAAAAAGCAGTTTTTGGTTCTAAGATATTAATCTGGGGAGCTTCGTATAAAAAAGACATAGGGGATCCGAGAGAGTCAGGAATTTACGATATTGCCTGGGATTTGCTAAGAAAAGGAGCAAGAATTGACTATTTTGATCCTTACATTGAAGAGATAGAAATTAAAAATAATGAGGGAAAAATAAAGTTAAAATCCATTAAGTATTCGGATAAGAAGATAGGAGAGTATGATCTTGTTTTAATTTTAGCCGATCATTCCGGCTTTGATTATGATTCTCTTGCAAAGAAAGCCAAATTGATAGTTGATACCAGAAATGCCGTAAAATCAAGGAAGTATAAGAATGTTTTTAGGATATAAAATTTATGGATTATCCGATTGAAATAATAAAAGAAAAAATAGATAAAATAATAGAAAAATTGATTTATGATTAATATTCATAAAAATTTAAGCGAAGAAAAATGGCACAATTTTCCGAAAGAGACACAGATTTTAAATATTGCTTCCGAATTCTCAAGAGCAAAAAACTGGCTTATTAAAGAAGATACTCCGGAGGTTATGAATTGTCTTGAAAGAGCGTTGGAACTGGTTGATATTACTGTAAATGATAAAAAATGGAGAAACGGTCTAAAAGAGCTTTTAAGATGGCGGGGGCTTTTGGCTATCTTTTATTTAAAAAAAGATAAAAGTTTGCCGGAGTTTCTCAATTTGTTTAAAACATTGCTTTTTTTTAATAAGTTTACTTCACAGTTAAAGATATGAAATTTTCAATAATTGGAACCGGATTTATTCTTCCTTCCCATATTCAGGCAATAAGAGACATAGGAGGAGAAATAATTGATATTGTAAATGATAAAAGAGGGGAAGGTATTTGGAGAGAAATGATAAAAACTACACTTGCCGACTGCATAGTTATTTTATCTCCTAATTTTCTTCATTTTGATATGATTAAAGAGTCCGTTAAAAACAATAAAATCGTTCTTTCTGAAAAGCCCCTTGTGATTAATTCAGAACATGGAGAATTATTGAAAAAAGAGAAAAATGTTTTTACGGTTCTTCAATTAAGATATCATCCTTTAATTAAAGAAATTAAGGAGAATATAAAGAGTCATAATGAAATAGAAATGGATATTTCCGTTTATAGAGACGATAACTATTACAATTCCTGGAAAGGGCAGAAAGAAAAATCAGGAGGAGTTCTCTTTAATTTGGGAGTTCATTATTTTGATTTGCTTATTCATTTATTTGGAGAACCAAAAGAAGTGAATGTTTCTTTTCTTGACGATAAGACGGGAGAAGGAGTTATTTTAGGAGACAACTATAATTGTAAATGGAAAGTAAGTACTGATGCAAAAAGAGACAGTCAAAGAAGAACTTTTAAAATAAACGGAATTGACTATAATTTCTGTTCAAAAGACAATCTTTCTTTTGAGAATTTACACAAGTTTGTTTATAAAGATTTATTAAACGGAAAAGGAGTTGATGTAAAAGAGGCCCTAAAATCGGTAAAGTTAATTGAAAAGATGTATGAAAAATAATTATTGGAAGCATAAAACGGCGGAAATTGAAAAAGGAGCAAATATTGGAAAAGGAACTAAAATTTGGCATCATTGCCAAATTAAGAAAGGAGCGGTAATAGGAAATGACTGTACTGTTGGTCATAATTGTTTTATTGCAGAAGGAGCGGTAATAGGAAATAATGTTAAAATTCAATCAAATACGGATATCTGGGATAAGGTTGTACTGCAGGACTATGTTTTT
>JAQVFW010000008.1 GCA_028697015.1 Candidatus Paceibacterota bacterium | reverse complement strand
TGTATGGAAAATTTATTCTCTAAAATTATTTCTTTCTGCAAGCGCCGGGGTTTTGTCTTTCCTTCTTCTCAAATTTATGGAGGATTTAGCTCTTCTTACGATTTTGGCCCTTTAGGAGCAGAAATGAAAAAGAATATTAAAGAAATCTGGTGGAAAGAAATGACAAGGAAAGAAAAAAACATTGTTGGGATTGATTCTGCTATTTTAATGAATCCAAAGGTTTGGGAGGCCTCGGGGCATCTTACTTCCGGCTTTGCCGATGAACTTGTCGAATGCAAAAAATGCCATCGTCGCTTTAGAAAGGATTTTCTTGAAAAAGATAATTGTCCTGAGTGTAAAGGAGAACTTACAAAGCCAAGAAAATTCAACCTTATGCTTAAGACCTTTATAGGCCCCGTTGAAACTGAGGCATCGGTTGCCTATCTTCGGGCGGAGACCTGCCAAGGGATATATGTTAATTTTCAGAATGTTCTTCAATCAATGCGTCTGAAAGTTCCTTTTGGAATAGCCCAGATTGGAAAGGCCTTCAGAAACGAAATAACTCCCAAGGACTTTATTTTCAGAACAAGGGAATTCGAACAAATGGAAATGCAGTGGTTTTGTAAAAAAGAAGACGCTGACAGTTTTTTCGAATATTTCAAAGAGAAGCGCTTAAATTGGTATTATGATCTTGGAATAAGGAAAGAGAATATCAGATTAAGAGAACAGGAAAAAGAAGAACTTGCCCATTACGCCAAAAGGGCAGTTGATATTGAGTATAAGTTTCCTTTTGGATGGAAGGAGATAGAAGGAATTCATAATAGGGGAAATTTCGATCTTTCAAATCATTCAAAGCATAGTAAAGAAGATTTAAGCTTTTTAGATGAAGAAACAAAAGAAAAGTTTGTTCCTGATATTATAGAAACTTCAGTTGGAGTGGAGCGTTCCCTTTTAGCTTTTTTGTGCAACGGGTATAATGAAGTTGAAGAAGGAAGAAGCAATCAGGGAAAGACAAAAGAAATCATTCTTTCTTTACATCCTTCTCTTTCCCCTATAAAAGCTGCGGTTCTTCCTTTGGTAAAAAATAAGCCGGAAATAAGAGAGAAGGCAAAAGAGGTTTATTCAATGTTAAAATCCCATTTTGCCGTTTCTTATGATGAAACGGGTTCTATAGGAAGAAGGTATAGAAGACAAGATGAAATAGGAACACCGTTTGCAGTTACAATTGATTTTGAAACAATTAATGACAATTGCGCAACAATAAGAAACAGCGAGACAATGAAGCAGGAAAGAATAAAAATTGACAAGATTCTCTATTTTTTAAAAGATAATTTGGAAAAATGAAATTTGAAAAGCATACATTAAAAAACGGATTAAGGATTGTTTTGGTTCCTCAAAAAAACGTTCTTAGCGCCACGGTTCTTGTTTTGGTCAAAACCGGTTCAAAATATGAGACAAAAAACATAAGCGGAATTTCCCATTTTTTAGAGCATTTGCTTTTTAAGGGAACAAAAAAAAGGCCAAACGCTATTTCAATCGCAGAGCCGCTAGACAGAGTAGGAGGGCAGTATAATGCTTTTACGGGAGAGGAATATACAGGATATTATGCCAAGGTTGACGAAAAGAATTTCGATTTGGCTTTGGATATAATATCGGATATTTATATGAATTCAAAGCTTGACTTAAAAGAAGTTGAAAGAGAAAGAGGGGTGATAATAGAAGAGATTAATATGTATCACGATCATCCCACCTATTATGTCCAAAATTTATGGACTAAGCTTCTTTATGGAGATCAGCCTGCCGGATGGGATATAGCGGGAACAAAAGAAACTGTTCAAGGCATTAAAAGAGAAGATATTAAAAAATATTTGGAAAAACAGTATGTTGCTTCAAATACGGTTGTCTGTCTTGCCGGAAATTTCAATAATAGCAATATTAAAAATAAAGTTGAAAAATACTTTTCCAAGATAAGGAACACTTCTCCTTCTGAAAAAATACAAGTTGTAGAGAATCAGGATTCTCCTCAAACTTTAGTTCATTATAGAAAGACCGATCAGACCCATTTTTGCCTTGGAGCAAGGGGTTACAATTTTTTTGACCAAAGAAAGTATCAAATGGAAGTTTTGTCGGTTCTTCTTGGAGGAATGATGAGCTCTCGCCTTTTTGTGAAAGTTAGAGAACGTCTTGGGCTCGCCTATTATATAAGAACGGAAACGTCCTTTGAAAGCGATACGGGTTTTTTAGTAACAAGAGCGGGAGTAAGAAACGATAAAGCAAAAAAAGCAATCGGCGTCATTTTAAAAGAATATAGAGATATTTCAAGAAAAAAAATTACAAAAGAAGAGCTTTCAAAAGTAAAAGACCACTTGAAGGGAAAAATGGCTCTTTCTCTGGAATTGTCCGACAGCAGGGCCTCTTTTTTCGGTTTGCAAGAGCTTTTGAAAAAAGAGATATTAACACCAAGAGAGATTTATGATAAAATAGACAAAGTGAAGGAGGAAGATGTTTTAAATGTTGCAAAGGACATTTTCAAACCGGAAAAGTTAAACTTGGCCTTAATAGGCCCTTTTAAAGAAAAAGACAGTTTTTCAAAAATATGGAAGAAAGAAAACTATTAGACATTTCTTGGGGCACGATTTTCAGAATACTGTTTGTCGTGGTTTCTTTTTATCTTGTTTTTCTTATAAGAGATATTCTTATTTGGGTAATTTTTGCCCTTATTATTTCGGTTCTTTTTAATCCTGTAATTGATTTTTTGACAAGAAAAATGATTCCAAGAGTTTTGTCGGTTGTCTTTGTTTATCTTGTTTTTTTCGGTCTTCTTGCTCTTGCAATATATTCAATCGCTCCTCTTTTTGTAAACGAAGTAAAAAATCTTTTGCAATCCCTTCCTTCGTATTTTGAAGCAATCTCTCCTTTTCTTTCTATGTTTGGATTCAAGACAACGGAGAACATACAGGAAATTGCCTCTCTTGCCTATAGTTCGGTTGAGCAGATGACAAATAATATTTTTAGCGCTCTTATCGTTGTTTTTGGAGGGTTCTTTTCCGGATTTTTTGTTATTGCCACTGCCTTTTTTCTTTCTCTTGAAAAAGGAATAGTTGAAAAAGGCCTTACTGTTTTATTCCCGAAAAATTATGAAAACTATATTTTAACCATTTGGAAGCGCTGCGAGAAAAAAGTTGCGGGCTGGTTTGCCGTAAGGGTTATCGTTTCTTTTTTTGTCGGAGTTGCCTCGTATATAGTATTTTTGCTTTTTAATATCGACTATCCTCTTTCTTTGGGGCTTTTGTCCGGTTTTTTGAATTTTATTCCGTACATCGGACCTGCCGTAATGGGGCTATTTCTCTTTTTTATAATATTTCCAATAGACCCGCTTAAAGGACTTTTTGTTATTTTGGCCTTTGTTTTAATTCAGCAAATTGAAGGAGGAATACTGACTCCAATACTTATGAAGAGGATTATAGGAATACCTCCTGTAATCGTTCTTATATCCCTTGTTATAGGAGGAAAACTTTGGGGCCTTTTAGGAGCGATACTTGTCATTCCTCTTGTAGCGATACTTTTTGAATTTTTGAAAGAATTTCTTGAGAAGAAAAGAGAAAGAGAGTCGGCTGGATTATGAACAAGTTCTATATCACAACCAGCATTCCTTATGTTAATGCAAATCCCCATATCGGATTTGCCCTTGAAATTATTCAAGCGGATGTTTTAGCAAGGTATTACCGTCTTTCTAAAAGAGACGTTTTCTTTTTGACCGGAACAGACGAACATGGGCAAAAGATTGAGAAAACGGCAAAAGAGAAAGGAGAAACTCCGGAAGAATTTGTTGAGAAAATTTCTTCAAAATATAAAGAGCTGAAAGCGGCTCTTAATCTTTCCAATGATTTTTTTATAAGAACTACCGATAAAGAAAAGCATTGGCCTTCCGTTTTCAAAGTTTGGGAAAAACTGAAAGAAAAAGGCGATATTTATAAAAAAAAATACCAGGGTCTTTATTGTTTTGGATGTGAAACCTTTCTGCTTGAAAAAGACCTTGAAAGCGGCAAATGCCCGGTTCATAAAAGAGAACCGGAAATTGTAGCTGAGGAAAACTACTTTTTTAAGCTTTCTAAATATTCTTCAGTTGTTTATGATGCAATTGAAAAAGGAGAAATAAAAATATTCCCGGAAAAAAGAAAAAACGAAGTTCTTTCTTTTATCAGGCAAGGAATTGAAGATGTCAGTTTTTCACGCTCAAAAGAAAAATTAAAGTGGGGAATTCCGGTTCCCGGGGATGAAAGCCAAGTTCTTTATGTTTGGCTGGACGCCCTTACAAATTATATCTCCGCTTTGGGATACGAAAAACAGTCGGCAGAATTTAAAAAATACTGGCCTGCCGATGTTCATTGCATTGGAAAAGATATTTTTAGGTTTCATTGCCTTATATGGCCGGCAATACTTATTTCTCTTTCTCTAAAGCTTCCAAAAGCTATAATGATACACGGATTTATAACCGTAAACGGGCAAAAAATGTCAAAATCTTTAGGGAACGTTATTGACCCTTTTAAGCTTGTTGAAAAATACAAAACGGATGCAGTAAGGTATTATCTTTTAAGGGAAATTCCTTCTATGGAAGACGGCGATTTTACTTTTGAAAAATTTGAAGACAGGTATAACCATGACCTTGCCTTTGGAATTGGCAATCTTCTATCAAGAGTAAGGACAATGGCTCAAAAAAACGGCTTTGATGTTGCTTCTCCTCTTAATATTGTAAAGGAAAAAAAAGAACTCTATAGAAAAGCAATAGAGGATTTCAGATTTGATATTGCCTTAAAGGAGGTTTGGGAAATAGTAAGGTTTTCCGACAAATATATTGAAGAAAAAAGGCCATGGGAAAACAAAGAAGAGTCAAAAAATGTTCTTGGAGAGCTTCTTTCAACTCTTGATGAAATATCTCTTATGCTTTCTCCTTTTCTGCCGGAGACATCAGAAAGAATTAAAAACCAGATAGAAAGGAAGGAAACTTTTGCAAATGAATCAAATCTTCCTCTGTTTCCAAGAATTGAATCTTAAATGAAAAATAGTTTTAAAAAAGAATTATTTGTAATAGGGCTTGATGGCGGAGGAACAAAGACAATAGCCGTTTTATCTAACGGAAATGGAAATATTTTAGGAAAAGGAAGGTCAGGTTCTTCAAATCCAAGAAACATAGGAATTGAGGAGGCGGTGGAAAATATAGTGAAAGCTATAAAAGAATCGGCAGTTAAAGTAGGAATAAAAAACATTTCTATTATTTTTTTAGGACTTCCTTGCGTAGAGGAGGAATTTAAAGAAAAAAAAGACAAGATTAAAAAAGAAATTTTAAAGAATTCATTTTTTTCTTCTTTTACCGGAAAAATTGTAATTGAAAGCGACCAGCTTGTCGGGTTTAGAGCGGTGACAAATGAAAAAAATGGAATTCTTTTGAATGCTGGAACGGGGGCGGTTATTCATGGATGGACGGGGAAAAAAGAAGTAAAAATTGACGGATGGGGATATTTAAGCGAAGAAGGATCTGCTTTTTGGGTCGGACAGGAGGCCTTAAGGTATATTTTTAAGCAAATAGACGGCAGGGAAAAAGAAACTTTGCTTAAAAATCTTATTTTCAAAAAATTAAAGATAAAGAAAAAAGAAGAGCTGATTGAAAAAATATATTCCAAAGGTTTTCATGAAAAAATTTGTTCCCTTTCTGTTTTTGTAGCAGAAGCGGGAGAAAAAAAAGACAAAATAGCAAAAGAGATACTAAAAGAAGCGGCAAAAAAACTTTCTTTTTCTGCGATAGTGGCGATAAAAAAGCTGGATTTTCAAAAAAAAGAATTTCCCTTGGTTTTAAGCGGAAGCATGTTTAATTCAAAAATCATTCTTAATTTTGTTAAAGAAGAAATAAAAAAGATTGCAAACAGAGTTGTGTTTATAAGAAACAAAAAAGAGCCGGTTTTAGGAGCTGTAATACTTGCTCTTGAAATTCTTTTTTCAGAATCATTTGACAATTAGATATTTAATTAGTATTTTACCTGAAAACTGAATTCTTTTAAAAGGAGAGAAGCCATGATAGTTTTAATTGGTAAAATTGTTCTTTCGTTTTTGCTCTTTTTTTTGGTTTATTATTTTCTCTTTAACCCCGAAACAAAATTTATTAAAAAAAGGGAATCTTTTAAAAGGTTCAAAGATTAGGTTTTTTAGAAAAACAAAGGGCCGGAATTTCCTGTCCTTTTTTATTTGACATTTTCAGTAAATCCTGTTATTGTTTAGACAGCTCTTTTTAGAATCAACTTGGTTCGGGAGCTGTTTTTCCAGGAAGGAGGATTTTTTATGTTGGTGCTTTCTCGAAAAAAGAACGAGAGTATTGTCATTAACGACGATATTACGATTATCGTCGTTGAAATTAGAGGCGACAAAGTTCGCCTCGGCATTGAGGCCCCAAAGGAGGTTCCTGTCCACCGCAAGGAGGTGTTTGACGCAATCACAAAAAGCAGGCAGGAAACCAAGTAGTTCCTTCTCTGGACAAGTATTTAAAGGGCGCGAGTCAATGATTGATTCGTGCCCCCTTTTTTGCTAGCATAAGTTTAATGATTATAGACACTCATAGCCATCTTAATTTCAACGCTTACAAAAAAGACCTTAAAGAGGTCTTAAAAAGAACGATTGATAATAATATTTGGATTATTAATGTTGGTTCAAAATATGAAACAAGCAAAAAAGCGGTTGAAATTGCAAATATGAGCAAAAAAGGAGTTTATGCGACTATAGGCCTTCATCCAATACATTCCACCTCTGGAATTATGAAAATAAAGACAGACAAGGAAGAAGGAGGATTTGAAACAAAAGGCGAAGAATTCAACAAAAAAAAATATAGAGAGCTGTCAAAATCGGATAAAGTCGTTGCAATAGGAGAAATAGGACTTGATTATTATTACAAGCCCAAAACGACAAAAAAGAAAGAGCTTTTTAAAGAAAAGCAAAAAAAGGTTTTTAGAGAGCAGCTTGATTTAGCTAAAGAGCTTTCTTTGCCGGTTATCTTGCACTGCAGAATGGCCCATAAGGACGTTGTTTATATTATTAAAGATTATAATCTTAAGGGAGTAATCCATTGTTTTACGGGAACAGTCCAAGAGATGAAACAATATTTAAATATTGGCTTTTATATTGGATTTAATGGTATTATTTTCAAAATGAACTTAGACAAGGCGATTGAAGAATGCCCTCTTGATAGAATTCTAATTGAAACCGACTGCCCTTATCTTACTCCTGAAAAAGAAGGAAACAAAAGGAACGAACCTCTTTTTATAAAGCATGTGATAGAAAAAATAGCTAAAATAAAAAAGGTTTCTTCTAAAGAAATTGAAGAGAAGACATTTGAGAATGCTTCTTCTCTTTTTGGAATATGAAAAAAACGGGGGAACTCCCCCGTTTATATGTCAGCTATAAGGAAATGAATGCCTTTATCTTCTAAAGAGCCAAGGTCTTTTTCTTCTTTTTCCCATTCTTTCTGGGAAATTATTATTATATCGGGGAAAAACCCTTTTTTAACTTCCGTTTCCGCTTCTTTTGAATTGGCGCATTTTTTAATTTTAAGCTCTCTGCTTCTGAAAAAGGGCAAATTTGTTCTTGATATAAGGAAGAGAGAAATAAGCGATTTTCTTTCTTTCTCTTCTCCGATAACAATAATTTTTGCCGCTTTTGTCATTTCCTTTTCTCCTTATTAGAAAGAGCTTTTGGTATTCTAATCAAAAAAGAAATAATGTAAAGATATTCTTGCCAAACAGGAGTCCTATAAGCTAGTATAAAGATAAATATGGAACCGCTAGCTTTTAAAATCAGGCCAAAAAATATTGAAGAATTTATCGGGCAAGATCATTTAATGGGGGAAAACAAGCCCTTGCGGCTTGCTATAAAGCAGGGCCATCTTTTTTCTTTTATTCTCTGGGGCCCTCCGGGTTGTGGAAAAACTACTCTTGCTAGAATTTATGCTTATTCTTTAAAAGCAAATATTTACGAACTGTCTGCTGTTTCTTCAGGAAAAAAGGATATTCAAAAGATATTGGAAGATAATCAATCTGGCATTCCCAAGATTTTATTTCTAGACGAAATACATCGTTTTAGCAAATCCCAGCAGGACTTTTTGCTTCCCTATGTTGAATCGGGAGAGATTACCTTAATAGGAGCAACTACCGAAAATCCGAGCTTTGAAGTAATTTCCGCATTGCTTTCTCGATGCAGGGTTTTTGTCCTAGATAAGTTATCAGAAGAAGAAATGGACAGAATTATTTCCCGGACAAAATTCAATTTGGATAAAAAATCAAAGGAATGGCTGATAGAAGTTTCAGACGGAGATGCGAGGCAAGCTATTACATATATCGAAAATACTGTTAATCTATACGGAAAAATATCTTTAAAGACCTTAAAAGAGACAATACAGTCCAGGTTTTTAAAATATGATAAAAAAGGAGAAGAGCATTACAATATTATTTCCGCTTTTATAAAATGCATGAGGGCCGGACAGGTAAATGGCGCATTATATTATATGGCAAGAATGATCAAGGGAGGAGAAGACCCTAAGTTTATAGCAAGAAGAATGGTTATTTTCGCTTCCGAGGACATCGGAGTTGCCAACCCGACAGCTCTTGTTGTCGCAAACGATGTTTTTAGGGCGGTTGAAATTATCGGCTTGCCAGAATGCGCGATAAATTTGGCAAGCGGAACGGTTTATCTTTGCAAGTGCAAAAAAGACAGAAGCTCTTACGATGCTTATCTGAAAGCGGCCTTTGACGCTGAAAAATACGGTAATTTACCTGTTCCATTGAAACTACGCAATCCTTCCACAAATCTTATGAAAGATTTGGGATATGGAAAAGATTATGAGAAGTATTCCAAAGAGAGTTTTTTGCCCGAAAAACTAAAAGATAAAAAATATTACAAGGATTAATTTTCCTTGACAACGGCCTTGTAAAAAGATAAACTGGTGTTGAAATAAAAAGCAATATGAAAAACGCTTATTCTTCAAATCTTTCTTCTCTCTTTTATCTTACAAATTTCAGAGTTGTTTTTAGTATTATCTTTAAAGAGGGTTAGGGAAGGAGGAGGAAGAAAGAATAAAAAAATAAAAAGCAGCAACCTCCTCCAAAAAGAGGTTGTTTTAATAAATAAGGCAATGTACTTGGAAAAAAAGTTTTATTTAACAAAAAAGGGACTTGAAAAGGCGAAAAAAGAGCACGAAGGCCTTTTGGATATTAAAAGGCGCAAAATAAAAGGTGAAGCGCCGGAGCTTTTGCATTCAGAGGACTTAAATCCCGAGTATTTGTCTTATCTTGAAGATATGGAGCTTTTGGATGGGAGAATTGCTGAACTTGAACTTATTCTAAAAAATGCCCAAATCATACTTCCTCCCAAAAAAGAAGACAAGGAAAAAATAATGCCCGGAGCCAAAGTTCTTCTTGAAATTGACGGACTTGAAGATGAATTCGAGATTGTCGGTAGCTTTGAAGCCAATCCTTCTTTGGGAAAAATTTCCAACGAATCTCCGGTAGGAAAAGCGCTTTTAGGACGGCAAGCTGGCGAAGAGTTTGTTATTTCTTCTCCAATTAAAACAGCTTACAAGATTAAGAAAATAAAATATAATCTTTCTTAATTTGAAAGCTTTAGTTTTTCAAAAATTGACTTTATAAAATAAGGAAGGTAAAATCTAAGATAGGCACCCCCTAAGATGCAAGATTAGGGGAGTGTTCTGTTTTAAAATACAATGAAATTTAAGCTTGTTTCAAAATTTAAACCTGCCGGAGATCAAGAAAAAGCAATAAAAAAACTTGTTGAAGGAATAAAAAAAGGCAAAAAAAGGCAAACTCTTCTTGGCATAACCGGTTCGGGAAAAACATTCGTAGCGGCTAATGTAATAGAAAAAATTCAAAAGCCGGTTCTTGTTATTTCCCATAATAAAACCCTTGCCGCCCAGCTTTGCAATGAGTTTAGGGCTTTTTTCCCGGAAAACTCAGTCCATTATTTTGTTTCATATTACGATTACTATCAGCCGGAGGCCTATATGCCAAATAGCGATACATACATCGGAAAAGAGGCGATGATAAATGAAGAGATTGACCGTTTGAGACATGCGGCAACAACGGCTCTTTTGACAAGAAAAGACGTGATTGTGGTTTCTTCCGTTTCCTGTATTTATGATCTTGGGCTTCCTTCGGTCTACAAAGAGAATATTTTTAAAATTAAAAAAGGAGACAAAATGGATAAAAAATCCCTTGTTCTCCAGCTTTTAAAAATGCAGCTTCAAAGAAGCGCTGTTTTGAAAAGAGGGACTTTCAGAGTCAGGGGCGATTCAATTCAAATAATGCCTCCCAATGAAGAGGTAATATATGATTTTGAAATAAAAGAAGGAGAGGTTTCCGATATTTTGGTGATTGATCCTGTTTTGGGATTAAATCCGGAAGAAAAAAATATTGCAAATGAAATTTTTATTTCCCCTCTTCGCCATTTTCTTTCTTTGGGAGAAATGAGAGAGCTTGCCTTAAAAAATATCAAAGAAGAGCTTAAAGAACGGCTTCAATATTTTGAGAAAGAAGGAAAACTTCTTGAAGCGGAACGTTTGGAACAAAGGACTAAAAACGATATTGCAATGATAAAAGAGCTTGGATATTGCAATGGCATTGAAAACTATTCAAGGCATCTTTCTTTGAGAAAAGAAGGAGAGCCGCCTTCTTCTTTGCTTGAATATTTCGGAAATGATTACCTTACCATTATAGACGAATCTCATGTTACTATTCCTCAAATAGGGGCAATGTTCGGAGGAAATGCTTCAAGAAAGAAGAATTTGATTGATTTTGGTTTTCGCCTTCCTTCTTCAATGGATAACCGCCCTTTAAGCTTTAAAGAATTTGAACAAAAAATAAATAATGTTATTTATGCTTCCGCCACTCCCGGCCCTTATGAAAAGAAGAAGAGCCAGAATATAGTAGAGCAGATTATAAGGCCTACGGGGTTAATTGACCCTAAGATTACCGTTTTTCCTGCGAAAACCCAGATTAGCGACCTTGTTCTTAGAATATTGGAAAAAGCGAAAAAGAAAGAACGTTCCCTTGTGACCGCTCTTACAAAGAAAATGGCCGAAGATCTCACTTCTTATTTTGAAGATTTAAATAAAGACATTAAAGTTGCTTACATACACAGCGATATTAAGCCCCTTGATAGGATCAAGATTTTAACCGGTCTTAGAAAGGGAATATTTGATTTAATAATCGGAGTGAACCTTTTGAGAGAAGGATTGGATTTGCCTGAAGTTTCTCTTGTTGCTATTCTTGATGCCGATAAAGAAGGATTTTTAAGATCGGAAACATCTCTTATTCAAACAATAGGACGGGCCGCCAGAAACGTAAAAGGAGAGGTTATAATATACGCAGATTCGATAACATCGTCCATAAAAAAAGCGATAAGCGAAACAAACAGAAGAAGAAAAATGCAAATTGCCTATAATAAAAAGCATAATATTATTCCAAAAAGCATTGAAAAAGAAATTACTGACATTTTGCTTACTGAAGATGTTTTGAATTTGGAAATGAAGCCTATTGGAAAAAGCAAAAAAGCGGTGAAAGAAACAATAGAGAAAAAAGAAGAAGAGATGCGCAAAGCCGCTAAAATTCTTAATTTCGAATTGGCGGCAATCTTAAGGGATGAAATTAAAATATTAAAGAAGAAAAAATAAACGATATGAAAGAAAAGATTATTATTAAAGGAGCAAGAGAGCACAATCTTAAAAATGTCAATTTGGAAATTCCCCGCAATAAACTTACTGTTTTTACCGGCGTTTCCGGTTCCGGAAAATCTTCTCTTGCTTTTGACACTATCTTTGCCGAAGGACAGAGGCGATATGTGGAATCTCTTTCGGCCTATGCCAGGCAGTTTTTAGTAAAGCTTGATAAGCCCGATGTTGATGAGATAGAGGGTCTTTCTCCCGCAATTTCAATAGACCAGAAAAGCCATTCTTCAAATCCCCGTTCAACCGTTGCGACAATAACGGAGATTTATGATTTTTTAAGAGTTTTATTTTCTTCAATCGGAAAACCGCATTGTCCTTTATGCAATAAAGAGCTTCAAACTTTAACCTTGTCGCAGATTGTGGATAAAATAGCCGGTTTTTCTTCAGAAGAAAATATTATTATAATGGCTCCTGTTGTAAGGGGAAGAAAGGGAGAATATTACCAGCTTCTATACGATTTTCTTAATTTAGGGTTCAAAGAAGCAAGAATTGACGGAGAATTCAAGTCGCTAAGAGAAAGGATAATATTGCTTAAAAATAAAAAGCATAACATTGATATTGTCATAGATAAAATTCCAGGCAATACTGATTTTAATGAAAAAGAAAACCGCCTTCGTCTTAGCGAAGCGGTGGAAACAGGACTTTTAAAAGGAGGAGGAACAGTTTATGTCTTAATTGATAAAAAAGAGCACCTTTTTTCAGAGAAGCTTTCCTGTTTTAAAGATAACTTTTCTTATCCGGCAATAGAACCCAAACTTTTTTCTTTCAACAGTCCTTATGGAGCCTGTCCTGATTGCAACGGTCTTGGGCTAAAATATCCCTGGTCAAATGAAAGGTGCTCTCTATGCCAGGGAAAGCGATTAAGGAAGGAAGCACTAAGCGTTTTAATAAACAAGAAGAATATTTGGGAAATTACGGAAATGCCAGTTGCTCTTTCTCTTGATTTTTTTACTGCTTTAAAAGATAGTTTTTCTGAAAAAGAAAAGGAAATTGCCGAAAATTCTCTAAGGGAAATAATAAGGCGGCTTGGCTTTCTTTCCAAGATAGGACTTGATTATTTAACTTTGAGCAGAAAATCCAATACTTTATCCGGAGGAGAGCTTCAAAGAATACGCCTTGCAAGCCAGATTGGCTCAGGGCTTGTCGGGACTCTTTATATTTTAGACGAGCCGACAATAGGCCTCCATCAAAAGGACAACAACCGGCTTATAAAAACGCTTGAAGAATTAAGAGATTTGGGAAATACAATTATTGTAGTTGAACATGATGAAGAAACGATTTTTGCTTCCGACTATATGGTTGATTTTGGCCCCGGAGCGGGAGTCCATGGAGGAGAAATAGTTGCTTTTGGAGAAACAAAAAAACTGCTGAAAGGAAACGATAAAAATTCCTTAACTTTACAATATTTAAAAGGAGAAAAAGAAATTCCTGTTCCAACAAGAAGAAGAAAGATAGGAACATCTCCTTTTTTAAAAATAAGGGGGGCTTTTGAAAACAACCTTAAAAAAATAAATGTGGATATTCCATTGCAAAGATTTGTTGCAATAACCGGCGTTTCCGGTTCCGGAAAAAGCACACTGGTTTATGATATTCTTTATAAACATCTTTCAAATAAATTTTATAGAACAAAAATGAAAGAGGGAAAATATAAGGCGATATTGGGACTGGAATATATAGATAAGGTAATAAATATAGACCAATCGCCAATAGGAAGGACTCCCCGTTCCAATCCGGCAACGTATACCGGAGCATTTACTCATATTAGAGATTTGTTTGCTTATACGCAGGAATCAAGATATAGAGGGTATAAGTCGGGAAGATTCAGTTTTAATGTCCCAGGAGGAAGATGCGAGAATTGCAAAGGATATGGATATATCTCTATAGAAATGCATTTTCTTCCTACTGTTTACGTCACTTGCGATGTTTGCCAGGGAAAAAGATTTGACAGAGAAACCTTGGAGGTAAAATATCAAGGAAAGAATATATATGAAGTTTTAAAAATGACAGTTGAAGAAGCGCTGGATTTTTTTGACGATATCCCTTGGATTGAGCAGAAAATGAAAACATTAAATGAAGTGGGTCTTGGTTATTTACAGCTTGGGCAGTCGGCTACAACTTTGTCAGGGGGGGAAGCCCAAAGAGTAAAGCTTTGTTCTGAACTCTCAAGAAGAGACAGCAGAAAAACGCTTTATCTTTTAGACGAGCCGACGGTTGGCCTTCATTATGATGATGTTTCAAAGCTTATTGTTGTCCTTCAAAAACTGGTTGACAGAGGTAATTCGGTTATTGTTATAGAACATAACCTTGATGTTATAAAATCCTCAGATCATATAATAGATCTTGGCCCCGGAGCGGGAGAGAAGGGAGGAGAAGTGATTGCTTTTGGAACTCCTCAGGAAGTGGCAAGAAAGAAGATAAGCGCAACGGGGGAATATTTGAGAGAAAAACTGCCAAAAGAAAAACAATAAAAAAAGCGGGTCCTCATAATGAGAACCCTTGGTGTGGTGTTGTGTGGCTGTCTGAAAGGACTATCTAAAGTATAGCATATCATAAAACCCTGTCAAGGTTTTTCCGTGATTTATTAAAAAAATGGAAGAAATTAAAAAAAATATTCCTCAGACGCCCGGCGTTTATATTTTCAAAAACAGAAAAGGAAAAAAAATATACATTGGCAAAGCCGGGAATTTAAATAGAAGAGTCAAAAGCTATTTTAGCAATCCGGAAGCAAAGGTTAAAAAAATGGTAAGCGAAGCTTGCAGCGTTGATTTTATTAAAACAGATACTGTTCTTGAAGCGCTTATACTAGAAGCTAACCTTATTAAAAAACATAGGCCGTTTTACAATGTCAAAGAAAAAGATGACAGAAGTTTTCTTTACGTTGTTTTTAGCGATGATTATTTTCCTCGTCCTTTTTTCTTAAGAGGAAAGGAAATAGGAAAATTTAAAAATAAAGAATTTTTCGGCCCCTTTACTTCTTCAAAAATGCTGATAGAAGCAGTGCGAGTTATAAGGAAAATATTTCCTTATAGCACCCATGGGCCGAATAAAAAATTTAGCAGGCCTTGTCTTGATTATCAAATAGGCCTTTGTCCGGGAGTTTGCATTAATAAAATAAGCAGAAAGGACTATTTGAAAAATATAAAAAGCATCAAGGACTTTCTTAAAGGGAAAAAAAAGAAAATAATAAATGATTTGGAAAGAGAGATGAAAGAAAGAGCTAAAAAAATGGAATTTGAAAAAGCGGAAAGAATAAGGAGAAAATTAAATTTTCTTTACCGCATAAGAGATATTGCTCTTGTTGATTTTGATTCTTATCTTAAAAAAGAAAAAAAAGAAAGATGGGAAGGATATGATATTTCAAATATCTCGGGCGTTTTTGCCGTAGGTTCAATGGCTGTTTTTATAAATCAAGAGCCGGAAAAGAAAGAATATAAAAGGTTTAAAATAAGAACCATAAAAAAAGCAAACGATACTGCAATGTTAAAGGAAGTGATAGAAAGAAGATTTAAGAATAATTGGACTTTTCCAGATTTGATTTTAATAGACGGAGGAAAAGGCCAAAAAAACATTGTGGAAAAGACCTTAAATGATTTAGGGATAACAATACCCGTTATATCTATTGCCAAAGGAAAAGAAAGGAAAAAAAACGAGTTTTTTGGAAAAGTTCCCGAAAATGCGGACAAAAAAAAGCTTATTTACTTAAGAGATGAAGCTCATCGCTTTGCAATTAATTATCACAGAAAACTGAGAGAAGACCTGAAAAACAAGTAAGATGTATTTAACCTTTTTATTTGAATTTTAAGTTTTAAAGTGGCATAATAGAGGAAATGAATAAAAAGGGAAAATTTATCGTTATAGAAGGCCTTGATGGTTCGGGTAAATCAACCCAAACCAAACTTTTGGAAAAGCGCCTGAAAGAAGAGGGGTATAAGGTTGAAAGGATTGATTTTCCTCAATACGGAAAAAAATCAGCCGGACTTGTTGAGGAATATTTAAACGGAAAATACGGCAGTGCGAAAGAAGTCGGCCCTTATAGAGCTTCCATTTTCTACGCTTGCGACAGGTATAACGCCGGATTTAAAATTAAAGAATGGCTAAGAGAAGGGAAAATTGTCATTTCGGATAGATATACGGCTTCAAATGCCGGACACCAGGGAGGAAAGATTAAAGAAAAGAAAGAAAGAGAAAAGTTTTTCAAATGGCTTTTTGATCTGGAATACGGCATTTTTGAAATACCAAAGCCGGATATTATTCTTTTTTTAAAGACATCTGCCGATTTTTCTTTGAAATTATCTTCAAAAATAACCGATAAGGAGAAAAAACAAAAGAAGATGCTTTATCTTGGAAAAAAGAAGAGAGATATTCATGAAAAAGACAAAAAGCATCTGGTTTTTGCCCTTTCTTCCTATCTTCAATTCGGAAAGAAATTTAAAAAAGAATTTAAAATAATAGAATGCCTTGAAAATGGAAAGTTGCTGTCGATTGAAGAAATCCATAAATATATTTTAAACGCGATAAAAAAGCATATTTTAGAAAAATAACAATATGATGAAAAACAAAATTACAATAATCGGAGCGGGATTTGTCGGGAGCACAGCGGCTTATTCTCTTATTGCCGGCAAAATTGCAGGAGAAATCGTTCTTATTGATAAAAACGAAAAACTTGCCAAATCCCAAGCCATGGATCTTCAGCATTCGGTTCCTTTTTGGGGTTATACAAAAGTAAAGGCAGGGACATATGAAGACATAAAAGATAGTAAGATTGCGATTATTTGTTGCGGAGTTAGTCAGAAAAAAGGAGAAACTCGGATGGATCTTATTAAAGAAAACTGGGATATAGTTAAAAACGTAGCGAGTAATATTTTTAAACAGAACAAGGATATAATTATTCTTATGGTGACAAATCCGGTTGATGTTCTTACTTATTTGACCGTAAAGATGTTTCCGGAAAAAAAAGACAAAATAATAGGAACGGGGACTATTTTGGATTCGGCAAGATTCCGCTTTCTTCTCGGAGAAGAGCTAAAAATTAACCCTCAAAGCGCTCATGCCTACATTATAGGAGAGCATGGAGACAGCGAAGTGCCTCTTTGGAGTACTGCTACTGTCGGAAATACGCATATAGACAAGTTCAAGAAGCTCTCTCCTCATGTAAAAGAAAAAATATCAGACAAAGCCAAAAATGCTGCTTATGCCATTATAGAAGGAAAACAGGCGACATATTTTGCCATCTCAGGAGGAATTGCCCAAATATCTGAGACAATTTTATTTGATAAAAAAAGAGTTTTGCCCCTTTCTCATTATTTTAACGGAGAATACGGAATCAGGGATATTTGCTTGAGTTCTCCTATAGTTTTAGGAAAAGACGGGATAGAAGCAAAGATTGAAATTGATATTTCAAAAAAAGAAAAGAATCTTTTGAAAATATCTGCAGATAAGATAAGAGAAGCGGCAAATAATCTTCGCTAAAAAAATGAACACTTTCCGGATTATAATTTTCTATTTGCTTTTGTTTGATGCTATAGCGATAAACGCTTTAGTATGGACAAATAACAAATGGTATTTGGAAAACCTTGGATATTTTTCTGATTGGTTTCCTCTTTCCAAAGGATGGGCTTTCCTTTATTTTGCGCTTGTTTTATGGGTTGGTTATCTGACTTTTTTTTAAAAAAATATAATGAAAGATAAAATTAAAAAAATAAGAGAGATTGTTGAAAAAGAGCTTTCTTGCTCTGCTCACAGAATAGACCACACAGAAAGGGTCTATAATCTATGTTTGTCTCTTGCAAAAAACGAAAAAGCTGACTTAGAGGTTTTGGAAACATCCGCCCTTCTTCATGATATTGCAAGAGTGAGAGAGGATAATGATTTTACTGGAAATACCGATCATGCAGTCTTGGGCTCTAAGATGGCAGGGCCTATTTTGAAAAAATTGGAATTTCTAAAGGAAAAGATAAAACACATTCAAGATTGCATTCTTTCTCATAGGTATAGAAATAATAATGAGCCAAAGAGCATTGAAGCTAAAATTTTGTTTGACGCGGATAAGCTTGATACAGTAGGAGCAATTGGTGTTGCTCGCAGTTTTGTCTGGGTGGGAAGAAATAATGCCAAAATACATACATTCAAAGTTAATATTAACAAATACATTAAAGACAATTTGGGAGGTAATATTAGCGGAAGAATAAGAGATAAAACAAAACACAGCATTCAAATAGAATTTGAAACAAAAACAAAGTTTTTGGAAAACAAATTATATACTAAAAAAGCGAAAGAAATTTGCAAAGAAAGAATGGGTTTTTATAAAAAATTCTTGGAACGATTGGAAAGAGAAATAAAAGGGGAAATTTAAAAAAGGCCTCTCTTTCTTTTTCTCTAGTAATAGTTTATATTAAACACATGGAATGCAAAAAGGAAGAAAACTTAAAATATTGTCCTTGCAGCTATCCTGGATGCGAAAGAAAGGGAATCTGCTGTCTTTGCGTAAAGCATCACAGGGAGAAGAACGAACTGCCGGGATGTTTTTTTCCGAAAGAAATTGAGAAAACCTATGACAGGACGGTTGAAAATTTCTTAAGGAATAAAAAAATAAATAGCTGATTTTAATAAAAAGCGTAAATTTTAATTAAAGAATGAAAGAAGAAATTGAAAAAATAAAAGGAGAATTTCAGAAAGACATCAAAGAAATGTCTTCTTCTTCGTTTCTTGAAGATTTAAAAATAAAATATTTGGGAAAGAAAGGAAAGTTAGCCCTTCTTTTTTTAGAGCTGAAGAATCTTAAAGTTGAAGAAAAAAAAGAAATGGGGCCGGTTCTTAATGAACTAAAAAGGAATATCGAGATGGTAATGAAAGAATTGGCAAAACAATTTACTGAAAAAGAAAAATTAAAAATAAGCGATTTATACAGGTCTCTTCCCGGAGAAAAGCCAAATATTGGGCATTTGCATGTTACAACCAAGGCAATAAGGGAAATAGTTGAGGTATTTAATCCTTTGGGATTTAATAAGGTTCGCTATAAGGAAGTGGAATGGGACTATTTCGCTTTTGAATCCTTGAATATGCCCAAAAATCATGCAGCGAGGGACGAGTGGGAAACCTTTTTTATAAACGCCAAAGAAGATGAAAAGTATGGGAAAATGGTGATTACTCCCCATACCTCAAGCGGACAGGTCAGAGAAATGCTAAAAGGAAAGATTCCTATCAGAATGCTCAATATTTCCCGTTGCGGAAGAAGGCAGATAGATATAAACCATATTCCCAGCTTTTTCCAATTTGAGGGCCTTGTTATAGACAAAGGAATAAGCATAGCCGACCTTAAGGGTACTCTTGATTATTTCTTTAAAACCTATTTTGGAAGCAAAAGAAAATCACGCCTTAGGCCGTATAACTTCAGATTTACCGAGCCGAGTTTTGAAGTTGATATAAATTGCGACCTTTGTAACGGAAAGGGCTGCCGTTTTTGCAAAGAGGGATGGGTAGAACTTGGAGGGGCGGGAATGGTCCATCCAAAAGTTCTTCAATATGGAAAAATAGATCCCAAAAAATATACGGGATTTGCTTTCGGTTGGGGAGTTGAAAGGGTCTATATGATGAAAGGAGGAACGGAAATTGACGATATAAGGCATTTATTTAACAACGATTTTAGATTTCTTGGCCAATTTTAAAAACTGATATGAATATTTTAATTCCATATTCTTGGCTGAAAGATTATTTCAAGACAAATCTTTCTCCGGAGAAAATTGCAGAAGGCCTTTCTCTTCATTCTTTTAGCGTAGAGAAAATAATAAAAGAAAAAGGAGACAGTATTTTTGAAATTGAAGTTACTCCCAATAGAGGAGACGCTTTGTCCGTTCTTGGAATAAGCAGGGAACTTTTAGCCGTTTTTGGAGGGAAAATAAAAGAGAAAAAAGCGGCAGTTCAAAAAGGAGAAAAAAACGATTTTCTTGAAGTTGAAATAAAAAACAAGAATTTAGTTCCTCGGTTTAGCGCCGTTGTTCTTGATAATGTCAAAATAGACGACTCCCCGAAAATTATAAAAGAGCGTCTTTTGAAAGTGGGCATCAGGCCTATAAACAACATAGTCGATATTACAAATTATTTAATGATTGACAGGGGTCAGCCGATGCACGCTTTTGATTTTGATAAAATAAAAGGAAAAAAGATGGTTATTGAGGAATCAAAAAAAGGAGAAAAAATCATAACCCTTGATAATGTGGAAAGAACTCTGCCGGAAGGGGTTATTGTAATAAAAGATAAAGAAGGGCGCCTGATTGATTTGTGCGGAATTATGGGGGCAAAAAATAGCGAGATAGACAAAGATACAAAGAAAGTCCTTCTTTTTGTTCAAATTTATGACCCTTTAAAAATAAGGAGAGCATCAATGCTTTTGGGACACAGGACTGACGCTGCTTTAAGATTTGAAAAAGGAGTTGATTTTGAAGGAGTTCTTCCTTCCTTATGGCTTGCAGTTGAAATGGCAAAAAAAACTGCAGGAGCCAAAGTTTCTTCTTCTCTAATAGATATTAAAAATAAACTGCCTCAAAAAAGGGAAATAGTCATTGATTATGAAAAAATAAATACAATCGCTGGAGTTTCTATCAAGAAAGGAATTGTTGATGGAATTTTGAAAAAATTAGGATTTCAAATAAAAGAGAAAAAAGTTGTTCCTCCTTCTTGGCGGATTAACGAAGTTGAAAATGTAGAGGATTTGGCCGAAGAGGCGATAAGAATTTATGGCTACGATAAAATTCCCTCTCTCTTGCCAAGGGGAGATATTCCCGTTAAAGAGGACAACAATCTCTTTTATTTTGAGGACCTTGCCAAGGATTTTCTCAAATACAGGGGTTTTTATGAATGCTATAATTATACTTTAACAAAAAAGGAAAACGTTTCAAAAGACGCGCTTGAGGTTATAAATCCATTAACAAAGGACTTTGCTTTTTTAAGAACATCCCTTATTCCCCAGCTTATAGAAGTAATATTGAAAAATAAAGATAGAAAAGAGAAAGTGGCTGTTTTTGAAATTTCAAATATTTTTATACCCCAAAAAAAAGGGCTTCCATACCAGCCCCTTATGCTTGGAGTTGCCGCAAAAGGAATGGAATATTTGAAGTTTAAAGGAGAAATAGAAGCCCTTCTTGAAGAGCTTGGCATAGAAGAGGGGAAAATAATATTTGAAGTGAAAGAAAAAAATGGAATTCTATCAGCGGAAATAAATTTTGAAGAAGCGGCAAAACTGGCAAGCAGAAACAAGAAATACAATCCTATTTCAAAATTCAGTCCGATTAAGGAAGACCTCACTCTTGTTGTTCCGCAAGGAGTTCTTTATTTAGAAATTAAGAAAATTATCACTGAAGCTGATAAAAGAATTGAAACGGCCGATTTCAAGTATATTTATGACAACTTTATTACTTTATCGGTTTCCTATTTGGACAGAAAAAAACAAATTTCTTCAGAAGATGCAAGGGAAATAAGAAAAAAAATACTAGATGACCTTGAAAATAAGATTAATGTCAGATTGAAAACTTAAAAATTTATTGACAAATTTTTTTAGATAATTACTATAGATATAATGAAAGAAAAAATAAGCAGAAAAAATAATTTAACCCTCTTTTTAGAAAACAAAAAGCGCTTTTTTTTGGCGTTTTCTTTTTTTACTTTCTTTCCTAAGGGAGGGCTGAGAATATTTTTGTGATTAAATAGACATTAAATTTAAAATCTTAAACCCTCCCGATTTAAAGGAGGGTTTTTTGATTTTAAAAAATATTTAAAAGAGAATTAAAAAATGAATTTTATTGAATTTATCTTTTAGTTCTTTCTAGCTCTTTGACAAAGAAGGAGGATGAAATGAGGTTTGGAAAGGGGTCGTTTGTTCCCTGTCTTGATTTGGGAGGAAAAAAAATCAATGTTTATGACGGAGAAGTTAGGATAAGCAAAAAAGAGATTGAAAAAATAGTTGCTTTTTGCAAGCCCTTATGGGAAGAGATTGTAAAAAAAACCGAGAATTTCAATTTTAAGGGGATTATTAGATTTGATCTTGTCCCTTCTTTTTCTTCTTTTGTAAAGAATAATGGGTTTGTTGACTTTGGTGAAATTTCTTTTTGCGGAATTTACGAAATAAATGCCCATTCTCCGGAATGCTGCAGCGCGCTTTGCGCAATGAACAAAAAAGGAATTATGGTTATTCCAATATGGGAAAGGATTGCAAAAGAAATTAAAATGCATTTTGGAAAAAGAATTCTTTTTATCAAAGGAGAAAGCCTTCTTAAAAGAGAATGGGGAGATGATTTTATTGACCTTCTTAAAAAAGAAGGCCTCGAGCTTGAAGTTCTAAGGCATCCGTATAATTGCCTTGAAAACGCAAATAATCTTCCAATTTGGAGATGGGGAGATGTTCGTTTTTCCGAAACGGAAGATGAATTTCCTATAGAAGTTCAAAATTGGATTTTGAGACAGCAAAAAGAAAAAGTGCCCGTTTTTAATACTGTCTCTTTTTTACCTGAAAAAGACGCCGGAAGAAAAGATATTCTTTCTTCAGATCTTTTCGCCGGACCTCTTTCGGATTTTAATGGGGAAAAAGAAGATTTTGTCATCAAGCCCTTAAGGGGATCTTCCGGAAAAGGAATTGTTTTTGGCCGTTTGGCCGATGATCAAGTTTGGCAAAAAGCCATAAACGGCGTAAGAGAAGGAAAAAACGGTCTTTATAAAGGGATGTGGCTTCCCAGATTGCCTTTAAACGGGAAAGAGGCAGCTCTTGATTTTAATGTCGCTTTTTGGGCCAATGGCCCTGACCTTTCTTATCTTTATTCTATTATTAGAATGGACGATTGGGACAGCTACTGGAAAAGAGGGGTTATAAACGTTTGCCAAGGAGGCGGGGTTGCCAGCGTTCTTGAAGAATAAAAAAAGGAATGCTTCTTGCATTTCAAAGGAGGATTGAAATATCCTCCTTTTATTTTTTTTGAAGATTGACATATTCCTATGATTTGTTTTACTGTAAATAAGGCAGATGGCGATATTATGGGAAAAAAGATAATTTTATTAATTGAGGATGATATGCCGACTATTGATATATACAGGATTGCTTTAGAAATGGAAAATTTTGAAGTTGATGTTGCTGATTTCGGCAAAAAAGCTCTTGAAAAAATAGGAAAAATAAATAAAGGAGAAAAGAAAAAACCAAATGCCATTATTTTAGACCTTATACTTCCCGATATGAACGGCCTTGATATTCTTGAAGAAATAAAAAAGGACGATAAAGTAAAAGATATTCCTGTTTTTGTCCTTACAAACTATATCGATAGTGAAATTGAGAAAAGAGCATATGGTCTTAATCCTGAGAAATTTATGCTCAAAACGGATTATACCCCAAGAGAAATAGCAGAAATGGTAAAGAAAAAGCTTGAAACCAAGTAAAAAATATTTTAAAGAGGAACTTTTTTTGTTTTAAATGGAATTGTTTTAGTTACTTTTCTTTTTTAAAAAAAAGTTGCTTTTTTTTTATTCTTATGTTAATCTCCATCCTATGATTAAGGACGATATTCCAAAAGAAGAAAACGAACCCAAAAACTTTCTTAAAATTCCAAAAGTGGGAGATATTATTGAGGGAAAAATTATAGGCACCGGAAAGGCCTCTGTTTTTGTTGACCTTGGAATTTTTGGAGCGGGAATTATTTATGGAAGGGAATTTTATGAATCAAGAGACAAAATTAAATCTCTTGAAAGAGGAAGCGTTATTTTTGCAAAAGTAATTGAACTTGAAAACGAAGACAATTATGTGGAACTTTCTTTGAATCAGGCAGGCAGAGAACTTTCTTGGGATGCTTTAAAAACGAAAAAAGAAAATGACGAATTGTCCGTTGTAAAAATTATCGGAGCAAATAAGGGGGGTCTTCTTACTGAACTTTTCGGAGTAACTGCTTTTATTCCGGTTTCCCAGCTTTCAGCTCAAAATTATCCAAAGGTGGAGGGAGGAGATAATCAGAAAATATTAAAAGCGCTCCAAAAATTTGTTGGCAAGGAAATGGAAGTTAAAATTTTTGACCTTGACCAAAAGGAAAACAAGTTGATTCTTTCTGAAAAAGCGAAAAAAGACGAAGGAATGGCCCTTATTCTTGAAGGGTATAAGCCGGGGGACGTAATAGAAGGGGAAATCACGGGAATTGTTGATTTTGGCGCTTTTGTTAAATTCGGAGATGAAAATATAGAAGGGCTTATCCATATTTCAGAGCTTGATTGGAGATTGGTAAAAAGCCCCTCTGAAGTTGTCAAAGTGGGAGAAAAAGTAAAACTTAAAATAGTAAGCATAGATAAAAACAAAGTTTCTCTTTCCTTAAAGGCGTTGAAAAAAGATCCTTGGGATAATATTGATAAAAAATACAAGAAAGGAGATATTGTTAAGGGAAAAATCATTAAGCTTAATGTTTTTGGCGCTTTTGTTCAGCTCTCTTCAGATTTTCAGGGATTATGCCATGTTTCCGAATTCGGAAATTTCAAGAAAATGGAAAAAGAAATTGAGGAAGAAAAGGATTATAAATTTGAAATAATATCGATAGAACCAAACGAGCACAGAATAGGCCTTAAGTATGTCAGCTAATTTCAATATTCTGTTTTGCTCTTGTTTTTTTGTTTAAGGCAAGAGCTTTTTTTATTGAAAAAAACAAAGGATTGTGATAAATTATAAGCATGAAAAACTTTATTAAAAATTTTGCAATAGTTATTGTTTCCTTTCTCCTTATTTCTTTTCTTTTTTCCTTTTTCTCTTCTTCGTTTGAGAGCGATAAGAATATTGCTCTTACAACTCTTGTCCAAGAGATAGAACAAGGAAAGGTGAAGAAAGTTACCGTGGCAGGAGATACGGTTGAGATTTTTTACAAAGATGAAACAAGCGCTTCTTCAAGAAAAGAAGCCGGGGTCTCCCTTTCAGAACAGCTTATCAATTACGGACTGAGCACGGAAAATTTAAGGCGGCTTGAAATAGAAACAAAAAGAGAGCCCGGAACATGGGTTTGGCCTTTTTTAACTCTTCTCCCTATTATTCTTTTTGTCTTTATCTTTTATTTCATAATTCGCCAGGCAAAAACGGGAGTTGCCCAGACCTTTAATTTTACAAAAGCAAGGGCCCGTCTTTTTGGGGCTGAGGGCCATCCGAGAGAGAAAATAAATTTCAACGATGTTGCCGGATTAAAAGAAGCAAAAGAAGAATTAAAAGAAGTTGTTGATTTTCTTAAAAATCCTAAAAAATATTTGAAAATGGGAGCAAGAATTCCAAGGGGCGTTTTGCTTCTCGGAGGAGCAGGAGTGGGTAAAACAATGCTTGCTCGGGCGGTTGCAGGGGAAGCCAAAGTTCCCTTTTTCCATATTTCCGGTTCTGAATTTGTAGAGATGTTTGTTGGAGTTGGTGCCAGCAGAGTTCGAGATCTTTTTTCTACCGCAAAAAAGGCATCTCCCGCCATCATTTTTATTGACGAGCTTGACGCTATTGGTAGGCACAGAGGAACGGGACTTGGAGGAGGGCATGACGAGAGAGAACAAACATTAAATCAAATTTTGGTTGAAATGGACGGCTTTGAGAGGGAAACCAATGTTATTATTATGGCAGCGACAAACAGGGGGGATGTTCTTGACCCTGCTTTGCTAAGGCCGGGAAGATTTGACAGGAAAATAATTCTTGACCCTCCGGATGTAAATGACAGAGAAGAACTGCTTAAAATACATACAAGAGACAAACCCCTTGCTTTTAATGTCAATTTCAGAGAAACAGCAGAAAGAACTCCCGGATTCTCAGGAGCGGAACTTGCAAATGTGGTTAATGAAGCGGCAATTCTTGCTGCAAGGAGGAATAAAACTCAGGTTTATCAGGAAGAATTTTTAGAATCAATAGAGAAGGTTCTTTTGGGACCCGAGAGAAAAAGCCATATTCTTTCAAAAAAAGAAAAAGAAATAGCCGCTTATCATGAAGCGGGGCATGCTCTTGTTTCTTCTGTTCTTTCCGTCTCTGAGCCCGTAAGAAAAATATCAATTATTTCAAGAGGAATGGCTGCCGGATATACCATTCAGCTTCCAAAAGAAGAGAGAAGAATAAAGTCAAAAAAGGAATTCTTAGCCGATATGGCTACTCTTCTTGGCGGTTATTGCGCTGAGAGAATCATTTTCAATGAAACAACAACAGGAGCTTCAAGCGATCTAAGAAGGGTTTCTGATCTTGCAAGAAAACTAGTAAAAGAATACGGAATGTCTTCTCTTGGCCCTGTTTCTTTCGGAGAAAAAGAAGAGCTTGTATTTTTAGGAAAAGAGATATCGGAACAGAGGAATTATTCGGAAAAAATAGCGGCAGTTATAGATAGCGAGGTAGAAAAGTTTGTAAAAGCCGCTGAAAAAAAAGCGATGGAAGTTTTAACTAAAAGAAAGAAAACACTTGAGCGCATTGCTGGGGCCTTGATTGAAAAAGAAACCATAGAGAGGGAGGAATATGAGAAGCTGATAAAAGAAACGGGGAAAAATAAAACCGTCAAAAAAGAAAATTCTTATTTAGATTCTCCAAAAATCAAAATAAAAAATATATAAGAATTACTCTTTACTAAGTTTATTAATATTTGTTCTTTAAAATATTTAGTGTTATAATAATGAACAGGCAATTGCCTTTTATTATAAACATTTTTGAAGTTCATTATTTATGGCACGAATTAAGGATCGAGAGAAAGCTGTTTTTTTGCGAAAAGAAAAGCAAATGAGCTATAGTCAGATAAAGAAAACCCTAAAAGTGAGTAAGGGTACCTTAAGTGTTTGGCTTAAAAACTATCCTTTATCCAGACAAAGAATAAGAGAGCTTAGAGATTGTAACGAGCAAAGAATCGAAAAATACCGAGAAACAATGAGAAGAAAGAAAGAAGAAAGATTAAAGGGTTTTTATAAAAAACAAAAGAAAATTATATTTCCTTTTAGCAGAAGAGAGATATATTTAAATGGTTTATTTCTTTATTGGGGAGAAGGAAACAAAAAAGCAGATACCTTAATTTCTATTTCTAATACAGATCCGTCTGTTCTCAACTTTTTTATTTTTTGGCTTATCAAGTGTTTTAATGTATCCAGGGAAAAAATAAGGGTTCAATTGCATCTTTATAAAGACATGAACATAAAAGAGGAAGTGAGGTTTTGGTCAAAGATATTGAATATTCCACTCGATCAATTCACAAGACCTTATATTAAAAAAACCTCTAGCGTAAGAATAAATCACAAGGGTGGATTTGGTCATGGAACTTGCAATGTTAGTATCGGAAATGCAAGATTGACAGAAGAAGTTCATATGGCTATAAAGGCAATTGCAGACAGATATATTAATATGCGCCCGTAGTTCACCGGTCAGAACGGCTGTCTTATAAACAGCAGGTAGATGGTTCGACTCCATCCGGGCGCACTAAATAAAAATAAAAAAGAGAAAGCAAAAGGGCTTATAGTTTAATGGTAAAACGCGTCGTTGACATCGACGAGAGCGTAGGTTCGATTCCTACTAAGCCCACAATGATCTTGTAATTTGCAAAAAAAGCAAATATGACAAATCACTTCTCTTTTCTTTGATTTTCTGCTAAGCTGGGATGTAAAGATGGAAATAATAGAAATTTATCAAGACAAAGATGTTCTTGTTTTTGAAAAACCTTCAGGAATTCCGGTTTTAAAGGAAGGGAATATCAAAATATCGTTTGCCGATATTATTGTAAAAAAGTACGATTTTTTAAAAGAAGTGGAACGAAGCGGGATTGTTCACCGCCTTGATAAAGATACCTCGGGAGTTCTTCTTGTAGGAAAAAGCGATAAATCCTTGCTTTTTTTGCAAAAACAATTTAAAAATAGGGATGTGAAGAAAAGGTACCTTGCTCTCGTATGGGGAAACGTAAAAGGAGAAAAAGGAATAATCGACGCTCCTTTAGGAAGGTCTTTGTCTGATTTTAGAAAACAAAAGGCCTATCCTCTTTCTTTGCCGGGGAAAGGAATAAAAAGAGAAGCAGTGACAAAATACAGAGTGATTGAAAAATTCAAAGAATACAGTTTTTTGGAGGTTGAGCCGGAAACAGGAAGAAAGCATCAAATAAGATGCCATCTCTCCTATCTTGGCTATCCTGTTGCCGGAGACAATCTTTATGGATTCAAAAATCAGAAAAATCCTTCTAATTTGAAAAGAATTTTTCTTCACGCCTGCTATATCAAAATAAATCTTCCTTCAGGAGTTTTAAAAGAATTCCACTCCGATTTACCGGAAGAATTAAAGGAAGTATTAGAAAATTTAAAAAAAGACAATAAAAAACATGATTACCAAAATTGAAACAAGCCAGCTGAAAAGCGATTTGCCGGATATAAAGCCGGGGGATACTGTTAGAATTCATCAAGCCGTAAAAGAAAAGGATAAGGAAAGGATTCAGGTTTTTGAAGGAGTCGTTATAGCCAAAAAGCACGGGAAAGGAATTTCCTCAACAATCACCGTCAGAAGAATATCTTCCGATGTAAGCGTTGAAAGAATATTTCCTTTGCATTCTCCTGTTGTAAAGAAAATAGAGATAGTTCAAAGAGGGAAAGTAAGAAAGGCAAAGCTTTATTATCTTAGAGAAAAAACAGGAAAGAGAGCGAAATTGAAGAAGAAAAAGTAGAAATTCCAAAAGCGCGGGTGGCGGAACTGGCAGACGCGCCACCTTGAGGTGGTGGTGGCCTTACGGTCGTGGAGGTTCAAATCCTCTCCCGCGCACTTGTTCTTTTTAAAATAATATGGGCGCTTGGCGCAACGGCTAGCGCGGCTGCTTTACACGCAGTAGGTTGGGGGTTCGAATCCCTCAGCGCCCACCAAAGTGGAAAAAATATGCCGAGGTAGCCAAGTCGGTCACGGCGAATGTCTGAAAAACATTAGATTCCGGTTCGATTCCGGGCCTCGGCACAGTAATTAGCGGGAGTAGTTCAGCGGTAGAACGTCTCGTTGCCAACGAGAAGATCGCGGGTTCGATCCCCGTCTCCCGCTCCATAATTTTTCTCTAGTTTTTATAAATACCAAGGAAAGAATTTTTGTATTGAATTTTGCTGCATAACCTCACATACATCCTGGACTCCCTGAGGCCATAAATGTATGCCATTTTTCCACAAAATCCATTGCAAATTTACAAACATTAAAGGATTTGTCAAAGCATATGAAGACGGGGTAGTATGG
>JAQVFW010000007.1 GCA_028697015.1 Candidatus Paceibacterota bacterium | reverse complement strand
AAAGAGGAGGAAAATAAAAATGAAGACAAAATAGAAGAACTTAAAAATGACTTTAATAATTTCTTAAAAATATTCAACCAATTATGAAAAAAAAGAAAACCCTTAAAAAAACTTTAAAGGCAAAAAAGCCGGTTAAAAAGAAAACCGTAAAAAAGAATTTAAAATCAAAAAAACCGGTTAAAAAATCAGCGGTAAAGGCAAAAAAACCGGTTAAAAAGAAAAGCCCTAAAAAATCAAAAAAGAATATTTTTACTGAAGAGAAAGTTAAAAAAATATTGGAAAAGGGAAGAGAAAGAGGATTTATAACAATATCAGAATTTCTGCACTTTTTTCCTGATTTTGAAAAAGATATGCAAAGTTTCGAAAATATTCTTGAGACGATTGAGCAGGAAGAAATAGCAATTAAGGAAGCAAGGGAATATTTGAATATCGGGGAGAAAAAAAAGGACTATAAGGAAATCATGGGATTAAAGATAGATCCTATCCAGCTTTATTTAAAAGAAATAGGCCGTTCTTCTTTTCTTACTGCCGAAGAAGAAAAAGACCTTGCAAGAAAAATAGAAAAAGGGGATATGGAAGCAAAGAAGAAGCTGGCTACGGCTAATTTGCGCCTTGTCGTATCAATTGCTAAAAAGTATGTAGGAAGAACTCCCAATTTAACGCTTCTTGACCTTATTCAAGAGGGAAATCTGGGGCTTGCCAGAGCAGTTGAGAAGTTTGATTGGAGGAAAGGGTATAAGTTTTCAACTTATGCCACTTGGTGGATTAAACAGGCAATTACAAGAGCTCTGGCTGATCAATCAAGGACAATCAGGATTCCCGTCCATATGGTTGAAACAATATCAAAATATGTCCAGGCAAGAAGGCGTCTTTTGCAGGATTTAGGAAGAGATCCTTTTGCCGAAGAAGTGGCTGCTGAAATGGGAATAGAAGTTGAAAAGGTGCATAATATAAGAAAGATTTCCCAGGAAACCGTTTCTCTTGAGACGCCGATAGGAGACGAGGGAGATGACAGCATTCTCGCCGAGTTTATAGAAGATGAAAAGATAATCTCTCCTCTTGTTCAGGCAGGAAGAGTGCTTCTCAAAGAGCGCCTTGAAGAAATTCTGATTGATCTTAGCGAAAGGGAGCAGGAGATTCTTTCAATGAGATTCGGACTTGGAGACGGTGTTACTCATACTCTTGAGGAAGTAGGACAGAAATTCGGCGTTACAAGAGAAAGAATAAGACAAATAGAGGCAAAAGCATTAGAAAGAGTAAGAGAACATAAAGGCCTTAAAAAGCTTGAAGGATATTAAACTTTTTGTTTTTTGTGCAGTTGGGTTGAAAAAATATTAATTTTGAGATATATTTAAAAACATTCCGGGGTAGCTCAATGGTAGAGCAAGCGACTGTTAATCGCTGGGTTACAGGTTCGAGTCCTGTCCCCGGAGCCAAATTGTATGTTCAGCGTTTATTGCCTCGGCGCTTCGCGCCTCGGCAGGCAGATTGTATAGTATTTGCCAAGATTTTTTGGGTTCAATCGCCACCTTTTGCGAAAGCAAAAAGCGGTTCGAGCCAATCCTTTTGAGAAAATCCCGTCCCGCGACGGGATTTTCTTGCAAAGCGATAATTTTGGCTTGTTGAGCCGCTAAAATGAATTGTCTTGCCGGTTCGAGCCAATGATTGCCGTTTCGCTCAAAATCTTTACTTTTTTCGGAAAGCTCGGATTTTTCGTTGATGATTTTCTCTTTTTTAGCTGTATATTCCTCGCGCGAAATTGTGCCGTCCAAATGCGCGTCTAAAAGAAGGTCAAGCTTTCCTTCAAGCTCTTTTATTTTGTCCTTGAGATTTTGAGCGAAAACGGCTCCGCTTTGGGCGGCTTCCGCTTCTTCCTTGTTTAGTTCGGTGAGCATCCACTCCGCCCAAGCGGAAGACAAAGAAACTTTTTGAAGCTCGTTTGCGACTTCTTCCGCCAAAACTTCCTCGCGGATATATTTTTGCGAACATTTTTTATCTCGCTTTTTGGTGCAACGATAATAGTTGTGTCCTTTTTGCGTTTCGGAAGTTATGGCACAACCGCACTCTCCGCAAACGAGCATATTTCTAAACGGATAATCTTTTTGGCTTGGTTTTTTTGGACGCGAACGATCCGCCATAACTTTCTGGCACGCTTCAAAAAGTTTCTTTGGAATCATTGGCTCGTGCTTTCCGTCGTACATTTCGCCGTTGTATTTGAAAACTCCGTAATAAAATGAATTGGAAAGTATGCTTTGGATATTGGAGACGGAAAGCATATTTTTCTTTCGGCTCAACAAGCCGGCGGAAGTTATCAACTTCCGCAAATCTTTCAGAGAATAATTGCCGGTTGCGTACAATTCAAAAAGTTTGCGAACGAGGCGAAATCTTTCGGGGTCTTTGACGAGCGTGTGTGTTCGCAAATCGTTCAAGTAGCCAAGCGGGGCATAGCCGGGCAATTCGCCTCGGCGCAATTTTTGACGCAACCCTCTTTTGGTATTCTCTGAAAGATTATCAACAAAGTATTTTGATTGCCCAAAAGCGATATTCAACATGAATTTGCCTTGCGGGGTCGGTTCAAACCAGAATGTCGGGGATTTTAGCGATTTTATTTTTCCGGTGTCTATCAAAAAAATTATCCGTCCGCCGTCAATGGAATTTCTTGCCAATCTGTCTGAGTGCCACGCTAAAATCCCCTCGGCCTCGCCGTTTTCCATTCGTTTGAGCATATCGTTGAAAATTGGTCGTCCCGGCTCTTTGGCGGTTTGTGATTCCCTAAATGTGGCGGCGATCAGCAAATTTTCCCGCAAGGCAAATTCTTTGAGTTCTGTTTCCTGTGCTTCTAACGACAAAACTTGCCTGTCGTCTTCGTCTGTTGATTTTCTGATGTAGAGAAAATATTTTGTCATAAGTTTTGAAAAATTATTTGTATATCGCTTTTGGGAAAAAAATTATCGCTTTGTTTTTCGCCTTCGGCGGAAGTAAAAGGATTGGCTCGCAAACTTTCGTTTGCCCGTTGCTTTGCAACGGCGAACCGCTTTTTGCTTTCGCAAAAGGTGGCGATTGAACCCAAAAAATCTTGGCAAATACTATACAATCTGCCTGCCGAGGCGCGAAGCGCCGAGGCAATAAACGCTGAACATACAATTTGGCTCCGAACGCTGAACGAAATCCGAACTTTTTTCCGCGAAAATCCGAACGCAGAATTTTGACGCTTCGCCCCGCCGCCGCTCGCTGACGCTCGCTCCGACAAAGAAAAGTTTTGTTCACGATTTTTTATTTGGGCGCGCCCGATTTTTTCTTCTAAAAGGAAAACAAAACTTTTCTTTGGCGGTCTGCTCTTAATGAGCAGGGCGGCGGGGCTTCGCTTTGGCTCGGGCGAGGCGGAATTCCCCCCACACCCCCCTTCCGCCTCGCCCTCGCTTTGGACGCCGACGGAATTTGTATTTTGCTTTGCAAAATGCGCCGCAAGAGATGATGTTGCCCTTGCCCCAACCCACCCGTGCGCGGGCAACGGCAAGGAACTCCCTTTTGCCTTTACGAATGTGAATAAATTTGATAACATAGTAATAAATTAAGCAATATAAATCGCTATTACTTTAATTATAGTAATATATTACAATGAAGTCAACGAACAAATCCACAATCGCAGAGAATATAAAGAAATACCGGAATAAAATCGGTGTTTCTCAAGACAAGCTCTCAAAACTTGCTGATGTTACCTACAACACGATCATCAAGATTGAATCGGGAGCGAATATCAACCCAACCATAGAAACGCTATCCAAAATCGCTAAAGCGCTTGGTGTTGGCGTTGATGATTTAATCAAATAAAAATATGGCATACAACGAAGCAGATACAAGAGCAAAAATAATCGATCCAAAAATAAAGCAATCCGGCTGGACTGAGGATTTTATTGCGCGTGAATTTTATTTCACCGACGGAAAAATATTCCTTGTTGGCGATGAGGCAAAAAGAAAAGAACCCAAAAAAGCTGACTATATTTTATATTACAATGATGCCCTACCTTTGGCAGTTGTAGAAGCAAAAGAAGAAGGAAAACCGGCAGTTTCCGGAATGCAACAAGCTAAAGAATATGCCGAAAGATTAGATATTCTTTTTGCTTATTCAACAAACGGGCATCAAATTGAGGAATTTGATTTTGTCTTGAACACCCAAAAGACGATTGAAGCGTTTCCAACGCAAGATGAACTATATCAGCGATATTTGACTGCAAAATCCCTAAACAGCGAATCGGTTGCGCCATTGGCGACTACTTACAACAAACAAACCTTCAACGCCAATCCTCGTTATTACCAACAGGTTGCTATCCGACGCGCGCTTGAAGCAATTACAAAAGGACAAAAACGAATTTTGCTAAATCTCGCCACCGGAACAGGAAAAACAACAATCGCTTTTCAAATTGCGTGGAAATTAAAACAAGCGAAACAGATTCGCCGTGTTCTTTTCCTAGCTGACAGAAATGTTTTGAGAGATCAAGCATTCAACACTTTTGAGCCTTTTGGGAACGCGCGGGGCTACATTGAAGAAGGACAAGCACCAACAGCAAGAGATATTTACTTCAGTATTTATCAAGCGATGTGGAGCGAGAAAGACGGCAAAAGAATTTTTGAACAGTATCCGAAAAATTTTTTCGATTTGATTATTATTGACGAATGCCACAGAAGCGGTTTTAGCACATGGAACGAGATTTTGAAACATTTTTCAACTGCCACTCAACTTGGAATGACCGCAACACCAAAACAAGACGAAAATATAAATACCTATAAATATTTTGGTGATCCACAGAAAGAATATCAAGCTGTCTATGAATACAGCATGGCTCAAGGAATTGATGACGGGTTTCTCGCTAATTTTTTACTTCACAAAGTAAAGCTCAATATTGATAAAGACGGTGTAAAAATAGAGGATGCCGTAAAAAGTGGTGCGAAGATTGAAGTGCCAGACGAAGCGGAGCCAAATGATTTTTATAAAATGGAGCAATTTGAAAAGAACATCATTTTGCCAGATAGAACCGAAAAGATGTGCGAACACCTTGCTGGACTTATAAAAACCTATGGTGAAATGCAAAAGACGATTGTTTTCTGCGTTACTATGGAACATGCCGGCGAAGTTGCCAAACACTTGCAAAATCATTTTGCGCATCTTGGATTCCCGAATTATGCCGTCCGAATTGTGTCAGAAGAAACTGATTCAATGTCGCTACTCAAAACATTTCAAGATCAAGCGCAAAATGTTCCGGTTGTAGCAACAACAGTTGATTTACTTTCCACCGGATTTGACGCGCCGACAGTGCAAAATATTGTTTTTATGAAGCCAATTCGCTCCCCGATAGTTTTCAAGCAGATTATGGGGCGAGGTAGCCGTATTTCAAAAGAAAAGGGCAAATTTTGGTATAGGGTAATTGATTACACCAACGCTACAAGATTGATTGACGAATGGATAGAGGGCAAGCCGGAAATTAAACCCGAAACTCCGCGAACAAATTATCTCAACGGAATTGTTGTTGAAGAAGAAACGCTCGCGCCAGTAGAAAACGCTTTGATGACAATTCAACTATCCGCAAACGAACAGACACAAGCCAGAACAAACACAAGCGGAGAATTTTCTTTCACGAATGTACCGGAAGGAAAAATAAAATTGTATGTTTCCGCAAGCGGCTACAAACACCGTGAGATCACAGTTGAAACACAAACCAGCAAAGATGACCAAATTCAAATAGAGCTTACTTTGCAGAAAAAACCTGTTCCGCCAATCAAGGTACACGGTTTGACCGTTTTTGTTGAAGACGAGATGATGTTTGAGGTTGATGTTTTAGGCAAAAGATTATCGCTTAAGGAATATGTTGCTTACTCCAAAGAAGAAATTGCCAAAGCGGTTAAAAGTGCAAATGATTTAAAGACAGAATGGACCAAGCAAGATACAAGGGACGCTCTTGTTGCTGAATTGGAAAATCAGGGCATAAATATCAGGATGTTGGCGAAAATTACGAACAATACCGAAGCCGACGAATATGATCTCTTGGCAAATCTTGGTTTTGGTGAAAATCTTCACTCCCGCCAAGAAAGAGCTGAGGCTGTGCTTACTCGTGAGCAGGAATTTTTGAATGCCTTGAATGATGAGCAGAAAAAAATAATCAACGGCTTACTTTTGAAATACAAAGAAAACGGCGTTATGGAAATCACAAAAGCAAATATCTTTGATGTGTATCCAATGCCCGGCTTTATGTATTCGCAAAAAGCGTTCGGCAATCCGCAAGCATTACGGCAAAATGTTGATCGCTTGCAGGAAAAAATTTATGCAAATTAACGAAAAATAATTATGGCAAATAACGACATACAAAATAAATTATGGAGCGCATGCAATAAAATGCGCCAAGACCCGGGAACAACCGGCGCTTTGCAATACATTGAGCAGTTTTCATGGCTTTTATTTTTGAAAGTTTATGAGGAAATTGAAAACGAATACGAGGCAAAAGCGGCTTTTGAAGGCAAAACCTATATCCGTAATATTGATAATGAGTTTCGTTGGAGCGTTTGGACGGGCAAAGATTCCTATATCACCGGACCGGATCTGCTGGAATTTGTGCAAACAAAACTTTTTCCATATTTGAAAAATCTTTCCGGTAATCGCACAAAAGAAATCATTTCCGAAATTTTTAACAACACCCAAAACCGAATGGAAGACGGCTACTTGCTTCGCGAAGTAGTGGATGTTATGGCAGGAGTAGATTTTTTTGGCGATGAAGATTCTTTCGCAGTTTCCAGTATTTATGAAGGGCTTTTCTCCAGAATGAAAGCATCGGACATTAAACCGCTCGCAGAATTTCATACTCCGCGCGTAATTGCTCGCTTTATGACGGAAATGGTTGCGCCAAAAATTGGGCAAACTATTTACGACCCATGCAACGGGCCGTCCGGCTTCTTGACAGAGGCGTATCATTTCATGCGTCCGCAAGAAAAAAGCACCAAAGACAAAGAAATTTTACAAAAAGAAACTTTTTATGGAAAAGAACTAAAATCCTTGCCGTTTATTTTGGGGACAATGAATATGATGCTTAACGGCATTGCTACCCCAAATATCCGCAAAATGAATACTTTGTCTATCAATCTTTTCAATATTGCCGAAAAATACGATGTAATTCTCACCAATCCGCCATTTTCCGGAACAGTGCGCGGAATTGAATCAAATTTTCCGTATCCTTCAGCACAAACGGAAATTTTGTTTTTGCAACATTGCCTACGCTCACTCAAAGAAGGCGGAAAATGCGCGATTATTTTCCCCGAGGGAGTACTTTTCAAAACTGATGATCAAAGCTATGTAAATACCAAAAAAGAGTTACTCCAGCAATTTAATTTGCATCACATTGTTCGCTTGCCGAACGGCTCTTTTGCTCCATATACCGGAATCCCGACAAATATTCTTTTCTTTGATAAAACCGGACCAACGAAAGAAATATTTTATTGGGAAATGCCACTTCCTGAGGGTCTGAAAAATTTTTCAAAATCCAAGCCGATCAAGAGTGAATATTTTGAAGAAGCCAAAAAGATTTGGCAGACAAAAGAACTTACCGAGCAATCATGGATTGTGTCGGTTGAGGATATTGTTAAAAACAACTACAACCTTGATGTTAAGAATCCGAATAAAAAAGCGGAATTTGAGCATCTTCCGCCGGAAGAATTGATAGAAATAATTGAAAATAAAGAAAAGGAACTTGTTAAGAAATTAGAGTCAATCAAAAAAACTTTTAATGGTGAAAAAAAAGAAGAATTTTCTATTAAAAAAATTGGCAAATTTTTAGCTCCTAGAAACGAAACGCCAGATATGAAGTCTTTGTCTAGAGGCGAGTACAATATCATAAATAAAATATCATTTGCTAGTGGTTTGATCGAAATTAGAGATAACAATAATACGAGAACAGGAATGATACTTATTGAACCGGGAGATTTAGTAATCTCCGGAATAAATGCGGGGAAAGGTGCTATTGCAATATATGGAGAAGATAATTTGAAGAAAGCCACTGCGACAATCCACTACTCTTCGTATAAAGTTGATAAAAATGTTGCAAACATAAAATATTTATGGATCTTCTTCAGAAGCGAAGTTTTTAGAGAAATATTAAGAATAAGTTTGCCAAATGGAATTAAAACGGAATTACGCTCCAATAAATTTATTTCTCTTGAAATTCCTCTCCCGTCATTACCAAAACAGAACTACTATGTTGAATTGTTTGAAGAAATTGAGAAATTGGCGGAAGATTTAGAAAAATCAAAAAATGCTTTATTAAATATAATGCCTTCTGTTTTAGCAAAAGCGTTTAATGGTGAATTATGAGTGCCGATTTTAAAAACAGCGATGAATATAAAAAGATATTTCTGTTCCACGAAACAATTGCGGATAGGATAATATCACGCGAAAGTGGCTGGCTTGAGTTTAAAGAGTCCTTCAATTGGAACTCAAAAGATAAATACGCAAAAAGTATGGTTGCTTTTGCCAATAATAAAGGCGGATATATTGTTTTTGGCATTAAAGACAAACCGCGTAATCTTGTCGGACTACAGAGTAATAATTTTGAAGATGTAGATGAAGCAAAAATTACTTCTTATTTAAACGGCATTTTTGCACCAGAAATAATTTTTGAAAAATTTATAACAACAGTAAAGGGTAAAACAATCGGTATTTTATACACCCAACAAGCAAAAACAAAGCCGCTTGTCTGTATTAAAAATGACGGGGAATTAAAAGAAGCGGAAATTTATTATCGTTACAACGCAAGAAGTGAAAAAATAAAATATCCAGCAATGAAAATGATGTTTGATGCAGTTAGAGAAGAAGAAAGAAAAAGTTGGATGGAGCATTTTGAAAAAATATCAAAAATTGGTCCAACTAATGTAGCGATTATGGATACAATCGCTGGCGAAATAAGTGGAAAAAGTGGGACGCTCGTTATTGATAAAAAGCTGATACCAAAACTCAAATTTATCAATCAGGGCAATTTCCAAGAAAAAGGCAAACCCGTATTGCGATTGATTGGAGATGTAAAACCTGTCTCGATAATCGCTGGCAAAAGTAAAGATGGTTCAGGTATTCAAATAACCGATGATCCAAATGCCCCAGCCTTTAGAATTGAACAAGAATCTGCCTTTAAGAGCAAGTACACATTAGATCATTCAGATTTGTTAAAAAGTTGTAAAACGAGATATTCCAATTTTAGACAAGGTAAAAGGTTTAATGATATTAAAAAAAATATTTTGAAAGTAGATAAAAAATATGCTGACCAGTGGCCAGCAAACTATAAGAAACCAAAGCTTAGTGACCCATACTTTTATTCAAACGAATGTTATAAGGTTTTAGACAAGAATTACAACAAGAAATAATATGAACACTTTCAAACAATCTGCGATTGAAATATTGAAAAAGGCAAAAAAGCCGTTGCACTATTCCGAAATCACACGGCTGGCTTTGGAATCTGGCATATTGGAAACGGAAGGCGCAACACCGGAAGCGACAATGAATGCGCAAATTGTGGTGGATATCAAAAACAAAGGAGAAGGCTCAGATTTTGTAAGAACCGCGCCCGGAACTTTTGTGCTCAATCCAAACAAGAAAGAAATCAAAGAAACGCCTAAAATTAGAGAAGCCGAAAAAGCGGAAGAAGAAAAAATTGTGATTGAAGGTGGGTTTACCGGCAAGGGCGGAGAACATCTTGTTTGCTCCGAACTGCTTTTTCGTGGCTTTAATGCCAGCATAATGAGCGTGGATGTCGGTATGGATATTGTGGCGGTCAAAGATAATCAGCTGTTTGGCATACAAGTCAAAACATCAAACCTCAATCGTTTTGACACTTATGTTTTTGATATCCGCAAAGTTTCTTTTGAACGCCATAGCAACGGCAATGTATTTTATATTTTCGTCTTACATGGCGAAAAGAAAAATCATTTTTTAATTTTGCCATTTCACGAAATGGAAAGAAAAGTCCACGAAAAAGCGATTTTAGAAGTCGGACATGGCAAACGCTATCGCGTAAATATCAAATTTAGAGACGAAAAGGTATATCTCGGCAATATGGATCATGAAATGGGATATTTCCTCGATAACTGGAATCTTATTAAATAATTTCTGCGGCGCGCCAGCTAACGCTGGCACAAATTCTGTCGGCGTCCAAAGCGAGGGCGAGGCGGAAGGGGGGTGTGGGGGGAATTCCGCCTCGCCCGAGCCAAAGCGAAGCCCCGCCGCCCTGCTCATTAAGAGCAGACCGCCAAAGAAAAGTTTTGTTTTCCTTTTAGAAGAAAAAATCGGGCGCGCCCAAATAAAAAATCGTGAACAAAACTTTTCTTTGTCGGAACGAGCGTCAGCGAGCGGCGGCGGGGCGAAGCGTCAAAATTCTGCGTTCGGATTTTCGCGGAAAAAAGTTCGGATTTCGTTCAGCGTTCGGAGCCAAAATTGACACTTTGCCTTAACGGGCTATAATAGAAACAGATAAGATAAATAAGTAAAATTATGCTTACAAATGAGGACATTCAAAAACTTTTAGAAGTTCTTGCTACGAAGGAAGATGTTATAGAGATAAAAAAAGATATTGTTGATTTAAGAGAAGCTATACAAGGACTATCTCTTTCTGTTGATAAATTAGTTAAAGGAATTAGTGATTTGACTATGGAATATTCGGCCATGAATAGTCAACTTAATCGTCATGAAAAATGGATTCGTCAAGTTGCAGAAAAATTAGAAATTAAATTAGATTATTAATCTCTCTTATTTGTCTTTTAATCCTGTAATATATTCATAATCTTCCATTGTTATAATAATGCTCGGTGAGAGGAGCCAAATTGTATGAATCAAATAAAAACCACCTTTTAATTAGCGTGGTTTTTTGATAGAATGGAAAACATGATTAAAGAATCTTTTAGAAAGGGATTGGGATTCGGATTAACCTCTGGAATTATAACTACTGTTGGGTTAATGGTTGGGCTTTATTCAGGAACAAATCTTAAATTGGCGGTTATCGGAGGAATATTAACAATAGCCGTAGCTGATGCTTTTTCAGATGCTTTAGGAATTCATATTTCTGAGGAGTTTGAATCTAGCCATAGTACAAAAGAAATATGGGAATCAACGGTTTTTGCTTTTTTATTTAAATTTTTCTTTTCTTTAATATTTGTTGTTCCGGTTTTAATTTTTGATCTTTTTTGGGCAGTTGTAATAAGCATAGTTTTTGGAATGTTAATGATAGGAATTTTTAGCTTTCAGTTTGCAAAAAAGCAAAATATGAATCCATGGAAAGCGACTGCAGAACATTTATTTATTGCAATAATTGTTGTGGTTATAACCTATTATGTTGGTTATTTAGTATCTTTAATATTCAATTAGAATTTCATTAAGATTTAATTTTAAATAATCCAATGAATAAATTTAGCAGGGTAATAACAAGTAGTAGCTTTATAATTTTATCAATCTGTTTTATTATTTTCCTTGGATTTGCAAATAGTCCCAAAATTGATTATTTTGCCATTATTATTGGAATTTTCTTCTTTATTATAGCTCTTGCTATTTTCTTTAATAAAGAAGAAGATAAAATTGAGGAAATAAAAAAGAAGTAGTATATTAATTATTAAAATACAATATGAAAAACATAACTATTACTACAGGAAACGATATTCCTGGAAAAGAGATTATAAAAGTTCTTGGGGTTGTCAAAGGCAGTACGGTAAGAGCCAGGAATATTGGCAGGGATATTGGGGCGGGTATTAGAAATATAATAGGAGGAGAAGTAAAAACGTATACTGAAATGACAAAAAACGCCAGAGACGAGGCATATAATAGAATGGTGAACGAAGCGCTGGACATGGAAGCTGATGCTATTATTGGTGTCAGATTTGCAACTTCCATGGTGATGGCAGGAGCTTCTGAAATGCTGGCATATGGGACTGCGGTAAAGATTAATAAATGAGAGAAATTTCCCATTGATATATCGGCACAGCAGAGAACACTAAAGATATACTTGGATATGTTAATGCCCGCATTTGCATATTTAAAAATTCTTAATTGGTTTAAAAAGGGCTTTTAAAAAAAGACAGCTCTTATTTTTAAAATAGCAAATATGCACTTGACAAGATATTATTATGGGTATATACTCATAATGAAGGAGAAATAATTATAAAGGTCGTCTCCTTTATTTAGAAAGTAATTAATAATAAAAACATGCCAAAATTTGATGCAACCGGCCCTTTTGGGTATGGTCCTGGTACTGGCAGGGGCTTTGGTCCTTGTTCTGGAATGTGTTATGGCAGAGGCAGAGGATCAGGATATAGGAGATTTTATACTAAAAAAGAAGAAGCAGGAATGTTGAAAGAAGAAGCGGAAACTTTAGCAGAAGAATTAAAAGCGATTAAGGAGCGCTTAACCGAGTTAGAGGACCAAAAATAAAAGAAGGCGAGAGCCCGGCTTTCTCTCTTGAGAAAGCCGGGAGACCTTCTTTGCTATATACCATATCATTAATTTTGAATAATTTCAATTATTATGGGAAGGCCTAAAATTTTTAGAAAAATTAAATTTAATCCGAATATAACTTATTTCAAGCCCCAGGGGGTTCCGATGAGGAATTTGGAAATTATTGAACTGACCTTTGAAGAAGCGGAGACCTTAAGATTGAAGAATATAGAGGGACTTGATCAAGTTGAAGCTGCTAAAAAAATGAACACTTCTCAGAGTACTTTCCAAAGAATTCTATCTTTGGCTTATAAAAAAGTAACAAAAGCCCTTGTGGAGGGCAAAGCAATTAAGATCATAAAATAAAAAAATAAAATAAAAATCTTTCTTGACAGAGTTTGTTTTAATAATATAAACTAAGAAGAGTTAATTTAAAAAATATGAAAAAAATTTATAGAAGCGAAAATAATAAGATTTTTGCCGGAATATTCGGAGGAATGGGGGAATATTTTGATGTTGATCCTGTAATTTTAAGATTAATTGCTGTTTTTATCTGTTTTTCAACGGGAATTTTTCCTTTTATTATAGGTTATATAGTCGCTTGTTTTGTTGTTCCTAAAAAACCGGTTTCTTAAAATAGGCAATTTTCATTTAAAGAGTTTCTCTTTGACTTTTTATTTATTTTTGATATATTCACGACAGTTCCTTGCAACAATGTCCCAAAGGAAAGCCAAAGATGATTATTGACCTTGTTTTTTTGTCTGTTATTTTAATTCTTTTTCTTTCTTTATTTTTTTCTTTTTTTGATCCGGTTAGAAAATGCAGGAATTGCGGCTCAAGGTGGAAAACAACAATTAGGACTTTTGAAGTATTTACAAATTCAGAGAAAATTTTAATTTTTGAAAATAAATATAGGCGCTGTCTTTTTTGCAAGAACGATATTCTGCTCAAAAAAAAATCAAGAAGCAAAAAAAGAGGGAAAGACAAAGAAATTACTATTCGTCTCTAGTTTTTTGATAAAATCTATTAAACCCCGCGATAAGATCAAGGGGTTTTTGTATTTTTCTATAGCGCTATTTTTCGGATACGAACTGATTTGGGAGTTACTTCGACAAGCTCGTCATCTCCTATATATTGGAGAGACGCTTCAAGGTCCATAGTGTTTGGCGTATTAAAATGTTCAGTAGTTCCTTCTCCTTTAGAGCGCATATTGCTAAGATTCTTTGCCTTGCAAGGATTAACAAAAAGGTCTTCTTTTCGCGAATGCTGCCCTATTACCTGGCCTTTATAAACATTTATTCCCGGGCCAATGAATAAAACTCCTCTTTTTTGAATATTCGTAAGCCCGTAAAGTTTTGTTTGCCCGCTTTCGGTTGAAACCAAAGATCCCTGCTCGCGCTTTCGCCAATTTTGGGCATCTAGATCGTACTGATAAAAAACATTATGAATAATTCCCAATCCTTTTGTATCCGTTAAAAATTCATTTCTATATCCAAGCAGTCCTCTTGTGGGAATGGAAAATTCCATATAGACAATTCCTTTTTCCGTGTTCATCTGCTGCATAATACCGTTTCTTTTTCCGAGCTTTTCAATAACGGCTCCCGAGTATTTCTCCGGAACTTCAATTGTAACCCATTCATAAGGGACGAGAGTTTTTCCGTTTTCTTCTTTTGTAATTACCTGAGGACGTCCTACTTGCAATTCATATCCTTCCCGGCGCATTCTCTCAATAAGAATTGCAAGGTGAAGTTCTCCTCTTCCGGAAACAATCCATGTATCGTTTTTTGCGTCTTCAACACGAAGAGCAACGTCGGTTTGCAGTTCTTTGTATAGGCGCTCTCTAATTTGGCGGGAAGTAGTGTAATCTCCTTCTTTTCCGGAAAAGGGTGAATTGTTTATTAAAAATTGCATTTTTACGGTAGGCCTGTCTATATCCAAAACAGGCAAAGCGATAGGATTTTCTTTATCTGCTATGGTTTCACCTATTGTAATTTCCGGGATTCCGGCTATTGCTATAATATCTCCGGCTTTTGCAATTTCAATTTCTTGCCTTTCTAGTCCTATAAAAGTCATAAGCGAGCTTAATTTTGCTCTTGATTGATTTTGAGAACGGTCAATGTATGTTATTTCTTGTCCGTTTTTAACTGTTCCGTTATAAATTCTACCGATGCCAATTTTTCCTTTAAATTTATCCTGCATAAGGGAAGTGACAAGCATTTGAAAGGGCTTTTCCGCTTTTCCTGAAGGGGCTGGAATTTCTTCCAAAATGGTTTCAAAAACAGGACTTATATCCTCCATCTTATTTAAATCTGCTTCTTTGCCCGCTTTTCCCATTTTTCCGCTTGCGTAAAGGATGGGAAAATCAAGAAGTTTTTCATTTGCTCCCAGTTCTACAAACAAATCAAATGTTTTGTTGACCGCCTTGTCTGGGTTTGCTCCGCTTTTATCTATTTTGTTTATAATAACGATAATTCGCAGATTTAAAGAGAGAGCTTTTTTAAGAACAAAGCGAGTTTGAGGCATGGGGCCTTCTTTTGCGTCTACAAGAAGCAAACATCCGTCTGTCATAGACAGTACTCTTTCTACTTCTCCTCCGAAATCAGCATGGCCGGGAGTATCTATAATGTTAATTTTCGTATCTTTCCAGATTACTGAAGCATTTTTAGAAAAAATTGTGATTCCCCGTTCTTTCTCCAAATCGTTTGAATCCATAATCAATTCTGTTTTTGACAGGTCCTTGGAAAGTTTTGTATTTGCCTTATGGAGAAGCGCATCTACTAGCGTAGTTTTTCCGTGGTCGACATGGGCTATAATTGCAATATTTCTTAGATTCATGATTTAATTTCTGCCACGGCCATATGAAAAATGGCGTTTATTTTTATTTTGCTTGCCATATCTGTTTCTATTATTATAACTGAACGTTCTTTTATTATTTCTCTCTTCCTTTTTTTTGTCAGAATATGGAATATCTATGGCGATGTTTTCAAATTTTGGAAGCTTTGGCAAAGCCGAAACAGAAATAGGCTTTTTTATCAGGCGTTCTATTTGTCTTATGCTGTTGCGCTGGTTTGAGGTGGCAAAGGAAATTGCCCGGCCTATGGAACCGGCTCTTCCCGTTCGTCCTATTCTGTGAACATAATCTTCTGAATTGTCAGGAAGATCAAAATTTACAACAATGGAGATATGAGAAACGTCAATTCCTCTTGCGGCAATATCGGTTGCAATAAGTACTCTGTATTTCCCTGATTTAAAGCCAGCCATTGCTTCTTTGCGCTGAAACAATGATCTGTCAGAATGTATTTCCGATGCGCTGTAGCCCATGGCAATAAGAGATTTGGCAATTTTTTTGGTTCCGTACTTTGTTCTGGAAAAAACAAGAATAGTTCCGGGATTGTCTTCAAGTATTTTTTTTAAAAGAGAAATCTTTTCTTCTTTTCTGAGAATAAAGAGTTCTTGCTTTACTCCCGATGCAACGGTTCCTGAAGGAGCGACTTCAATGCGTACGGGAGTTTTCATAAAATTGGAAGCTATATTTGCAATAGCGGGGGATATTGTTGCTGAAAAAAGAAGAGTTTGGCGGTTTACTGGAGCCATGCTTAAGATATGTTTTATATCTGGAAGAAATCCTATATCAAACATTCTGTCGGCTTCATCGAGAACGACAGTTTTTATATTTCTAAGGTCAAAAATCTTTCTTTTAAGGTGATCAAGCAATCGTCCGGGAGTGGCGATAATAATATGGGGATTTCTCCTGATGTCTCTGATTTGTCTGTCCATTGAAGTTCCTCCAATAATAATTGCTGTTCTGATTTCCAGATTTCTTCCTATTTTGTAAATCATCTCGTCCGCTTGAATAGCAAGTTCCCTGGTTGGAACAAGAATAAGGGCCTGTCCTTTGTTTTTTTCTAATGCCTGTATTATAGGTAATGCAAAGGCAAGAGTTTTTCCCGTTCCCGTTTGGGCAATCCCAACAATATCTTTTCCGTTTAATATTTGAGGAATACATTGATATTGAATGGGAGTAGGAGAAAGAAATGCATTTTTTTTCAAAATTAAAAGAATCCTTGGGTCAATTCCAAGATTATCAAAAGTAAAACTAGCCGGCTTTGAATGTGTCATATTTTTATTATTATAACCCGATTTCTGTAATGGGCCTTTAATATGACACAAAAAGATTCGAGTCCTTTAATCTTGCAAAGCAAGATTTTAATAGTTTATGATAGTAACACGAATAATAAATTACGTCAATAAGGGGGAACAAATATATGTGTTACCGCATCATTCTAATTAAGAAATATAAGAGTAGCTTTTTAAAATTTTTCTTTTATGATAGAATAAGAAAGGAAAATAAAATAAACAAAAAAAATGAAAAATAATCTTTTTTTTAAATTATTGGTTTCTCTCGGCCTTTCGGGTCTTGCGGGAGCAATTGGTTCTATATTCACTGTTTCAGCTATTTCTAATTGGTATATTTATCTTAACAAGTCCGCTCTTAATCCGCCTGACTTTGTTTTTGGCCCTGTTTGGACGATTTTATACATTTTTATGGGAATTGCCATGTTTTTAGTTTGGCAGAAAGGATTGGAAAAAAAGGAAGTAAGGACTGCATTAAAGGTTTTTCTTTTTCAGCTTTTTTTAAACATTCTTTGGTCCGTTTTCTTTTTTGGCTTTAAGGATATTTTTGCCGCTTTTTTTGGAATTATCGCTCTTTGGTTTGCCGTTCTTGCAACGATTCTTTCTTTTGCTAAAATTTCCAGATTGGCATTTTGGCTCTTGATTCCATATATTCTCTGGATAAGCTTTGCAGCTTATCTCAATTATTCTATTTGGCTTCTTAACTAAATATTTTAATTCTTAAATAGGTTATAGAATTACCAAAAACTTAATCGGGATGTTAAAATCTCTTTTTTGTGATATAGTGAAAATTGATATTTAGATATTTTTCTTCTAACAATAGAACAAAATTTACAATGAAAAGCGATATAAAGCGCAAAAAGAGGAAAATTCTTTTAATTTCTTTTCACTCTCTTCTTTTCCGTCATGGAGGCGTTTCTACATATATTGAAACGCTGCTTTCTCATTTGGATTACGAGGTTAAAATTATAACCCTTTTTAAAAAAGGAGATTTGAAAGAAAAGAAGGGGATTGATAATGAAATTTGTCTGGGGATAAAGAGGATTTTGCCCGGCCTTTGCATAATAGGGCCAAAGAGTCTTTTTTCTCTTATAAAGTACATAAAGGAAGCGGAAATTGTTCATTTCAATCCCATTAAAATATGGGAACTTTTCCCTTTTTTCTTATCGGTAATAATGAAGAAAAAAACGGTTACAACGTATCACGGAAATTTTATTGAAACAAATTATTTTCTTTTTAAAAAGATTGGATGGCCGGTGGAATATTTAAGGCTTCGTATCCTTTATTCACTATTTGTTCCTTTCTCGACAAAAAACATTTTTTTAACTTCTTCCCAAAAAGAGAAAATATGTAATTTTCTTCCCAAAAAGATAAAAAATAGTTCGAAAAACGTCGTAATACCGAATTTTTTAAACGAAAATTTTATTTCTTTAAAGAAAAGGCGTCTAAAAAAGAATTTAAAGTTTTTGTTTGTCGGTCGATTGACCAGGGAAAAAGGATTTAAAGATTTGATTAAAATTTCAAATAAAACTAAAATACTCCTCTCTTTTGCGGGAGAAGGAAAACCGATAAATCAAGACAATAAGAATCTTTCATATCTTGGCATTTTAGGAAGAGAGGAAATTAAAAACACCTATGATGACAATGACATTCTTATTCTGCCCTCATATACGGAAGCTTTTCCGATGGTAATTCTTGAGGCAATGGCAAGGGGGCTTGTTATTCTTGTTTCCGATATTCCTGGAATGCGGGAGATAATAAAAGAAAAAAGGAACGGTTATTTTTTCCTTCCCGGCGATTTTGAAAAAATAGAAAAAATTGTCACTTATTTAAGATCTAATCCTAAAGAAGTAAAAAGAATTTCGGAAAATAATTTGAAAGATATACAAAAATTTACCGCAAAAAAGCAAATTACAAAGTATATTCAACTTTATGAGAGCGTTTTAAAAGATATTCAATTAAAAAATGAAAATAAATCGCAGAGTTTGCTTTTTTTAAATTTAAAAAAGAAAAGGATTTTAGTCAGTATTGTTATTCCTGTTTTTAACCGTGAAAAAACAATTAAAAGAGCGCTTTCTTCGGCAGCTAATCAGACATATGAGAATACGGAAATTATTGTTATTGATGACGGTTCTACGGATAAAACCGCTGAAATTGTTAAAAATTTTAGCAAGAAAGTTAAAAAGGGGAAGATAAAATATTTTTACCAAAAAAACAAAGGGGCATCGGCAGCAAGAAACCTTGGCGTTTTAAAAGCAAAAGGAGATTATTTGTCTTTTTTAGATAGCGATGACGAATATTTGCCGGAAAAAATTGAGCGTCATTTATCAAAGGCTCTTCAATATAAAAGTGATTTTTCAATTTGCAATGAAATTCAGATGAGAGATAATTTTTTCTATATCAAAAATAAAATAAAAAAGGAAAAGATTACTTTGAGTTTCAATAGTTTTATCGAAAAATTTCTTTCTTATTCTACCATTTCAACCCTTATAAAAAGAGATGTTTTTTTGGAATACATGTTTGACGAGCGTTTAAAAGCTTTTGAAGATACAGATCTTATTTTAAGATATCTTAAAAAAAACAACATTGTATTAATTAAAGATGTGCTTGTTAAAATATATAAAAGTTCAAAAGAGCCAAGATTATCGTCTGATCCAAAAGCAAGAGTGGGCGGTCTTAACGAAATGATATTCAAATTGAATAGGGGCGATTATGGCATAGAGGAAGAATCTTTAAAAAACAAGCTTTTTTTTACTTTGTATTGTCAGGTGGGAATTTATAATATTTTGGGAAAAAATTATAAAGAAGCGCGAAAAGGGCTTATAATGGCCGGTAAAACCAAAAATGTTCCAGCTACTAAAAAAGCAAGATATTTTATATTGTCAATTTTTCTATTATATCCTCCTTTTATGCCTTTGGTTGTTTATTTTGGAAAGATTTTATGGCGTCTTAGAATTGTGGAGGCAAAATAAAATATGAAAAATGAAAATTATATACTAATAACTCCGGTAAAAGACGAAGAAAGGCATATTGCCGATGTTATTGATTCTGTATTAAATCAAACCGTAAAGCCGAAGCTTTGGATTATAATAAACGATGATTCAAAAGACAACTCGCTTAAAATTATTATTAATAAAACAAAAGATTTTTCTTTTGTGAAGATAATTTCAAAAAAAATCAACAAAGATTATAATTGGCTTGGGTATGGCAAGGTAATAAAAGAAGGAATAGATTATTGCAAAGAAAACAATATTTTTAATTCAGAAATAAGATATCTTGGAATTTTGGATTCTGACATTGAAGTTGAACCTGATTATTTTGAAAAACTGATTTCAGTTTTTCAAAAAGACAAATCTTTTGGAATAATCAGTGGAGGAATATATGAAAAAACAAACAAAGGATGGAAACTTTTTAATAAAGGAGAAATGCCAGCCGGAGGAGCAAGGTTGTATAATATTTCTGCTCTGAAGGAGATAGATTTTTTAAAGGAAACTCCGTCTCCTGACACTGTTTCTAATATAAAAATAAAAAACAGGGGATATAAACTTCTCTCTTTGGAAAAAATCAGAGTCTTCCATAAAAAAAATACGCTGAGAAAACCAAAAAGAATCTTTATGTTTGGTAAAAGCAGATACATTTTAGGCGCAGGATGGCTTCATACTATTGCTGTTTCTATTCAGAGGTCTTTTACAAAGAAACCTTTTTTAATCGGAGGTATCGTCTATTTCTTAGGTTATTTCGGCAGTTTTTTAAAAAAAGAAAAAAGAATAGAAGATAAAGAAATAATTCAATATTGGAAAGATTTCTGGAAAAGAAGCATTGACCTGAAAAATTTAAGAATTTCAAGGTATTTTTGTTTTAACCTAAATACTGACCTTAAAAATACCACTTTGCTTATTGGTTCAGGAAGAAGCGGAACGACTATAATTTCAAATATCATAAACTATCAAAATAGTTTCAGGTACCTGTTTGAGCCGTTTAAACTTGAAAAGGAAATGTTTTCTGGAAAGCATGGCTCATATTTAAGACCTGGGCAATATGATCAAAAGAAACATAAAATAATAGAGAAAATATTATCGGGTAGAATTCAATCTTTTCAGGTAAACAAATTCAATAAAAAATTATTTTCAAGAAAAAGGATTATAAAAGATATAAGCTCCCATTTCATGGTTGGCTATATAAAGAAAAATTTCCCGCAGGTTTCAATAGTAACATTAATAAGAAATCCTTTTGCCGTTATTGATTCCCAGATAAATAATAACTGGCAATACGGCTTTGTTAAAAGCAATGAATTGATTGAAGATTATTTTAAAAAACAGAAAGAATTAATTTACAATGTTTATACAAAAGGAAGCGAATATGAAAAAAATATGCTTTGGTGGTGTGTTAGAAACTATGTTCTTATAAAAGAAACTCCGAAAAAAGAACTCATAACTTTTTACGAAGAATATATTTTCAACCCGGAAAAAGAAATAAGAAGGTTATTTTACTACTTGAATATTGAATATAAAAAAAATGTTCTCTCGGTTTTAAAAAAACCTTCTCAAACTTCAAGTGAAAAAAATATAAGGAAAGAAAGATTACTTTGTAAGTGGCAAGAAAGAATTCCAGATGAAGAAATAAAAAAATGCAAAAAAATAATTTCTGCTTTTAATCTTGATAAGATTTATGGTGATTTTAAAAAGCCTTCAAGAGAAGGACTAGCTAATTTTTTGAATGAAAATAAATGAAAAACAATCCCAAAATATCAATAATAATGCCGGTTTACAATGTTGAAACATTCCTTTCCGAAGCGATAGAATCTGTTTTAAACCAGACCTTTTATGATTTTGAATTTGTAATAATAAATGACGGATCAACCGACAATTCTCTTGAAATTATCAAAAATTATGAAAAGAAAGACAGCCGTATTGTTCTTTTGGATAATAAGGAAAATCTCGGAATAACCAAATCATTGAATATCGGACTAAATAAAGCAAGAGGGGAATATATAGCTAGAATGGATGGAGATGACATATCGGAAAAGGAAAGAATTGAGATTCAATATGATTTTCTAAAAAAGAACAGGGATATTTTTCTTGTTGGGGCCGGATCAAGAGAAATTGACGAAAACAAAAAGCTGATTTCAATTTTTAATCCTTTAACTGATAAAGAAAAGATAAGAAATAAGCTTCTTAAAGAAAATTGTCTTCGTCATTCTTCAATAATGTTTAGAAATGAAAATATTTTTTACAGGGAAAAAATGAAATATGCCCAGGATTATGATCTTTTTTTAATGCTTCTTTCTTTCGGAAAAAAAATAACAAATGTTCCTTATCCTTTGGTAAAATATAGAATAAGAAGGAATTCTATTTCAGGAAGAGACGTTGGAAAACAAAATCTCTTTGCTAAAAAAGCGAGAGAATTTTACAAAGAGCGCCTCAAATACGGCAAAGACAGTTATGATAAATTTGATCCAATGGAAATACTTTCCATTGATATTGAAAAAACAACGGACAAGTCAGCTCTTATTGCCCAAATGAGGATAAGCTTCAAGTTTAATAATTTTGAAAAAGGAAGAAAACTCTGTAGAGAATACTTCAGACAATATGGATTTTTAAATAGAATTATTTTTTACTATATTATTTCTCTTCTTGGCGTTTCTTTTATTAACTTAATAAGGAGAACTTTTTTTTATCGGCTTATCAAAAATATTTTCTAGTTAAAATATTTAAATGAAAAACAACCCCAAAATATCAATAATAATGCCGGTTTACAATGTTGAAACATTCCTTTCCGAAGCGATAGAATCTGTTTTAAACCAGACCTTTTATGATTTTGAATTTGTAATAATAAATGACGGATCAACCGACAATTCTCTTGAAATTATCAAAAATTATGAAAAGAAAGACAGCCGTATTGTTCTTTTGGATAATAAGGAAAATCTCGGAATAACCAAATCATTGAATATCGGACTAAATAAAGCAAGAGGGGAATATATAGCTAGAATGGATGGAGATGACATATCGGAAAAGGAAAGAATTGAGATTCAATATGATTTTCTAAAAAAGAACAGGGATATTTTTCTTGTTGGGACGGAAACAAAAAGAATTGATGAAAAAGGGACTGTTTTTGGAATATTTAAACCTGTTTTTACCAAGAATGAACTTATGAAAAATATCCTGGAAAACAATCTTATTTATCATCCTACGATAATGATGAAAAATAAAAAAGACCTCTTTTATAGAGAAAAGATGCATTACGTTGAAGATTATGACTTATATCTAAGGTTGATTTCTGAGGGGAAAAAGCTGGATAATATTTCTCTGCCTCTTTTAAAATACAGGATAAGAGAGGATTCAATTTGCATAAGTAAGGCCGGAAAACAAAATCTCTTTGCCAAAAAAGCGAGAGAATTTTACAAAGAGCGCCTTAAATACGGCAAAGACAGTTATGATAAATTTGATCCAATGGAAATACTCTCCATTGATATTGAAAAAACAACGGACAAGTCCTTTTTAGAAGCAGAAGCAGAAGCTAGTTTTAGATCGAATAATTTCAAACAATTAAGAAAAATATCCAGAAAATATTTCAGATATTACGGTTTTTTCAATAAAACGGGATTTTACTATATTATTTCTTTTGCCGGAATTTATCTTGTTGATCTGGCAAGAAAAATCAGGCGTTTACCCAGGAATATATTCTATATTTTCCTATATTTTTTATAAACTTGAAAGAAGTATCGTAGAGATAAAAATTGCCGTCTCTAAGATATGTTTTTTTATTAGTTAAATCGTCTTTAATGAATATTTCGCTTGAAACAAAGATTCCTTTGTCATGTTCCTTAACAGCCTTTTTAAGCTCAAAGTATTTATAATAATTTGATTGTATATAGACGTTTTTAGACACATTGTATCCCCAAATCGTTCTTTCTTTTCTTGTTACCTTTCTTTTATCGTCCATTGGCCTGTTCAAATAGATAGAAAATTCTTCGTGTCTTCCGTCAAGAACCAGCACGGTATCGTTATTAACTCCCATTTCTTCTAAAAAATTTGCCGCTTCTTTTGTATAAAATCTGCCAATGCCTATATTATCTATCTTTAAATTGGATATTCCTTCTCTTTTATAGGCAATAGAAGGATTTATGGAATATAGCAAGGAAGTATAGTTTACTAAAAGAAGAAGTCCGATTATTATAGCTGTTTTCAAAATTTTATTTCCTGAAATATTAAGTAAATTTAAAATAGCGTTTGAAAATATAATTACATACGGAACGAAGAGAAAGTATATGTATCTTGAAGGAATATAATCGATATGGCTTTCATGTTTGAAAATGAAGAAGAATAGTCCGAGAGCCAGCGAGAAAAAAAGAACAAACATGCAGTTTTTTCTTTTTTTATCTTTGTTAAAAAGAAAAATGCCAAGAATAAAAAAGAATATTAAAAATTGTACTCCGATATTTGACCCATAAAACCACTGCCAAGGAGAATCAATAAGCGGATCAAAGAGCATTTTTAAAAAAGTATAGTCAGGTTTTCTTAATCCAAATTCAAAGGAAAAAATATCAATAAGATAAGCCATGGCGATTATTGCGGAAATGATATTGATAAAATAGGCGATTTTTACATATCTTATATTCTCTTTTATCTTGTGCAAAAAGAAAACCGGGAATATAAAAATTGCCGCCGCAAAGGGATAAATTCCTGTTGTAAGCACTTGAACGCGATTGTATTTCCAGAGGAGTATAATAGCAAAAGGGATAAAACAGAATGATATAACATGTTTTAACCGTTTACTTAAATCATTATTTTCTTGTATTTTTTTATAAAGCAAAATGGAAAAATATATAGCTATTGACCCAATCATTAAGTCAAAAGAGTAATCTCTTGTAATTCTTGATTGAATTATAGCCCAAGGAGAAATTGCAAAAAGAAAGGCGGAAAGAAGCCCTATTTTTTTTGAAATAAGCCGTCCGGTGAGGTGAATAAAAATAAGGGTAATAAAGCTATAAAAAAGAAAGGGAATTTTAATTGAGAAAAGATTGAATCCAAAAAGTTGAACCATTTTAAGCATGAAAAAATCGGTAATTTTATGATATCTGTAGAAAGAAACTCCGTTTTCGTAAACATTTTTTATTGCAAGTACATTATGATTGTCTGATCCATTAACAAAATCATTGTAATAAAGCCGGGTTAAGAGAAAAATAAAAAAAACAAGAATAAGTCCGATACCTTGCCAATCTTCTTTATAAATCCATTTTCCAATATTTCCGAAAAAAGGGACTTTGTTTAATCGGGGGAATTTTAAAGAAAACTCTTTTCCTAATCTTTCCTCGTTGATTTTGTTTTCTTCTTCTTTTCTCTGGGATTTTTCTTCCAGCTCTTTTCTATTAAGGTAAAAAGAAAAAAAGCAAAATAATGCGGTTAATGTAATTATATATCCCTGAGAAAGCAATATTAAATTTTGTATTGCCCTTAAGAAAACTATGTTTCTTAATAACTGGAAATTGAGTGAGCCGATTATAAGAAGAAAAAAACCGGTCAGAAAGACATATTTGGAATATTTTTTCAGAAATGCCATATGTATTTTTTAAATTCAAGTATTCGATTATTTTAGCATAAAAAGAAAAAAATAAAATGGCACCTATTGACAAAATTTCTTTTTTAATGCAAACTGTCTGCAGTACATATAAGGTCGACCGAATCTTTACCCGCTTGTAGCTGGCATAGATAGGTCGAAAAAGGAGTTAGCAATGCAAATTTTGCTAAGGGACGTTTTAAATGAGATCGATAATGTCGATCTCTCTTCTGTTTCGCCGGATCTTGGCGAAGTTGAAGAAAACGAGGAGGTCCTTGGGATTCTTCCCGATGACCTTAAAAAATTCTTTGTTGTCAGGGAGAGTTATTATAATTTTGTAGAGGAAGAATGCAAACGCATTCATTCTCTTAAAAAAGTAGATCAGAAAACTCTTCTTCTTCTTGAGAGGCACGAGCTTCTCCATGAATTTTTCGAGCTTCTTAGTGGGCTTTTTTGGAACTCTGTTAAAGGATGTTTTGAGGGCTCCTCTTTAAAAGGTAGCGGAATCAGAATCAGAAAGGGCTGGAAAGTGGTTTCCATGCCCGAAAAAGAAGATAAACCCCGACTGAGCATTATGATGATTGGCGCAGTCCCGCGCCCCTAATTCCTGTCTGCCTTCTTAGGCGGAATCCCCTGTTTGCCTTTTTGGGCAGGCAGGGGCTTTTTTTCTTTATTTCCCATATATTCCATGTTAAAATAAACTTTGCGGAGAATAGTTTTGTTCTTTTAAAAAGAAAGGAGGTTAAGATGAAAAAAAGAGAGAAAAAGACGGTTTCTCGCGTTGAAGAGATAAAAAGAAAGGAGGAAGAAGTAAAAAAGCTTCTTTTTGATGAAGGGAAAAGGAAGATTGCAAATAAAGAAATAAGGAATCTTCTTTCCCAATTTAAGAACAGGTATTCCATTTTGGATTGCCTTGAAGTTATAAGGAGGAGATATCCCTCTTATGTTCTTGAGGCTGCCATAGAAAGAGTAGAAAGGAAGAAGAAACGGAATGAGCTTTCGTGGGATGAGATCGTCTACTTTGAGAAGTTCAAAAAATCTCTTAATTGAAAAAACCTCGGCTTTGCGCCAGGGAAAAGGCGCCTGTTTTAATATTTCTTATGCCAAGATTATATCTTGGAAAGGAAACTTAAGACAGGCGCCTGATTTATTTTTTCAGCCAATTTAAGATTTTCAGAGTGTCCGTTTGCCTATTTTCAGAATAAAGAAGAACAATGGCAATCGGTTTTTCTTTTACATCAAACAAAGAAGCCAATGTTTGTTTTGCTTCCGGGAGATATCCGGTTTTTCCTCCTATAAATTCGGGAATATTGTAAAAGTTATTGACGTTTTTGAATTTAAGCATTCTTCCTGTGTTATCCGGGAGCCAGAAATTATCGTCTTTTCCTATTTCCAGTATTTCAGGATGGTTCTTGTGAATATATAAAAGGAGTTTTACAAGATCTTTAGAAGTAGAGCGGTTGAGGGGATTTAATCCGTGCGAATCATAAAATTTGGTATTGTCCATTCCAAGCTCCTCTGCTTTTTTATTCATTAATTCTAAAAATTTCCCTTCTTCTAAGAAATAAGTTAAGGCCTCGGCGGCATCGTTTGTTGATTGTATGAGAGACGCCTTAAGAAGGTTTTTTACATCTATGTTAAGCCCTAGAAAAAGAGAAGGGCTGTATCCTAAGGGTTTAAGCATTTTTTCCGTTAGGGTTATTGTTTTTGTTGTATTAATATTTTCAATGGTAATTACGGCATTCATTAATTTTGTGACAGAAGCAATAGGGTATAACTTGTCTGTATTTTTTCCAAGGATAATCGAATTGTTTGAAATGTCCATCACAATATAGGAATGGGCGCTGATTTCCTTCTCTATATTGTATTTGGAAATCAAAAGCATAAGCCGTTGAACTTCTTTTTGGAGAAATTCAATCTGCTTTAGTAATTCAAATCTTTTTTCTTCAATTAAAACGCTGCTTGCATTTGCCTTTAAAGAGAATGAAAAAAGCAAAAGAAGAAAGATTATAAGTATTTTCTTTTTCATTTTATTTGAAATTAAATATTTTACCTTGGAAATTCATTTTAGCATAAAATATTGAAATAAAAAACAATCTCTGGTAGAATGAAGGGCATAATGAAAAGGATATTATTTATAATAACGGTTTTAATTATCATTTTTCTTATTGTCGGCAGAAGATTTATAACTAAGCTTTTTTAATTTCAAAAAACATGTATATCCCTGTTATACTCGGAACCGGAAGAGAAGGCCGCAGATCTGAAAAGGCGGCGGATTTTATGCTTAAAAAAGTTTTAGAAAAAGGAATTGAAAGCGAGATTATAGACGTTAAGGATTATGGATTAAGGTTTACAGACGGAACAGGAGAATCTTCTGAATCTAAGAAATTTGCAGAAAGAGTAAAAAAATCAAATGCTCTTATTATTGTTTCTCCGGAATATAACCATGGATATCCGGGAGAGCTTAAGATAATGATGGATATGCTTTATAAAGAGTATGCTAAAAAGCCAATTGGATTTTGCGGAGTTTCTATCGGAGCTTTCGGCGGAATCAGGGCAGTTGAACAGTTAAGGCAAGTTGCAATTGAATTTCATATGTTGCCGATAAGAGAATCCGTTTATTTTTCAAACATCGGGAAATTATTCGATGAAAAGGGGAATATTAAAGACGAAACATATCATCAAAAATCAGAAGTTTTTCTCAGTGAACTTATGGGATATGCTGAAAAATTAAGCTTTTAAAACTTATAAAAAATAACAATATTTATATGGAAAACAAAAATTTAGAAAATGAAAAAAGAGAAATTACGCCAAAGCATTTTTTTCTGCATATTTTTACGATAATAATGCTTTATTTGTTTACGGTTAACCTTATTGTTTTGCTTTTTCAGTATATAAACTTTTTGGCTCCTGATTTGCTTTCCAGAGCAGTATCTTCTTTTGTAAACAAAGAGATAATCAGATTCTCTTTATCCTCAATAATCATTATTTTCCCGGTATTCTTTCTTTCTTCATGGCTTCTTCAAAAAAGCTATAAGAACAATCCGGCAGTTGAAAAAATGAAGATTAAAAAATGGCTTGTTTACTTTACTCTTTTTATTGGGGCAATTGTTGTTGTTTTTAATCTTGTAACAGCTGTTCTTTGGTTTTTAAACGGAGAAATAACCCTTAGGTTTATGCTTAAGTCGCTTTCTCTTCTTGTTGTTATCGGATTGATTTTTACTTATTATGGCAGGGATACAAAGGAAAAAATAAGTTCTTCTGAAAGAAAATATTGGGCAGCGGGAGTTATTTTTATTTTTTTTCTTATGGTTATTGGAGGATTCTTTTTGGCCGGGTCTCCTCAGAAAGAAAGATTAAGCCGGTTTGACCGTCAGAAAATAGAAGACCTTAATGGTATACAGTGGCAGATTGTTTCTTTTTTTCAAAAAAAAGAGCGCTTGCCTGAAGATTTAGTTGAACTTGAAGATTTGATAAGCGGATACAGAGTTCCAAAAGACACTCAAAACGACAAGCCATATGAATACTTTATAAAAGGAGAAGATTCTTTTGAGCTGTGTGCAGAATTTAATTTGGCCTCTGATGAAGAGGAGTTTATGGTTTATTTTTACGACTATAACTGGTCTTTTTCCCATGGACCGGGAAGGGAATGCTTTATCAGAACAATAGATAAAGAAATATATCCTTCTCTTACCCCTGACGGAAGGAAGATTCCTTAATTACGTAAAAAAAGGTGGCTATTATGCCACCTTTTTTTGTTGACAAAAAGGGGAAAAAGGAGTAAGTTTTCAGAGGAACATCATTTCTTTTGAAAGAAAGGACAAGGAATGAGAAAAAAAGCACCTTTAAAAAAATCTATAGTTATTGAAAGGTTTTTGTCTCCTTATGCAAAATTGTTGCTTGAATCCGTTCAAAAGCTGGGTGGGTTTTGCAATGCCCATGCCCATCTTGATAGGGCGGATACTTTATTGCAAGAATATTTAGAACATATCAATACTACTCCGATTGAAGCCAGTTTTTTACCTCTTGCCGTTAAGCAGAACTTGACGGGCGACCTTCACAGAGGCCTTGCTTATACAAAGGATAACCTGAGAGAAAGAATGGCAAATACTTTAAACCGTCTTATTGATTATGGGACGACTCGTCTTTGCACTTGCATTGATGTTGCAAGCGACATTGGCGAGGATGGATTTCTTGCTCTTAGAGTTGCCCTGGAGTTAAAAGAGCAATTCAGAGACCTTATTGAAATTGAGATTGCCCCCAATCCTATTTTCGGATTTAAAGAAGGAACCGGAAGGTGGGAAATGTTTGTTGAAGGGGCAAAAATGGCTAACTTTATTTCCGCTTTGCCCGAAAAAGATGATTATCTTGACCCAAGAGAAAGAGACGGAAAAATCGGATTTAGGAATCATTTAAGAAGAGTTATTGAGCTTGGATGCGAACTTAAAAAAGAGGTTCATATTCATCTTGACCAGGCCAATGACCCAAATGAGGTCGGGACAGAAACTCTTATTGAGGGATTAAAGTGGCTTGATCAGCCCCAGATTTCCGATCATAAGGGCCCTGCAATTTGGGCGATACATTCAATTTCCCCTTCGGGATATTCTGAAGAGAGATTTGGAAAACTTGTTGACGGGCTTTTGGAGCTTAATATTGGAATAATTATTTGTCCCACGGCGGCAATTTCAATGAGACAACTGCGGCCAATTAATGCTCCCGTTCACAACTCAATAGCAAGGATGCTTGAATTGTGCAAAAGAGGGGTTCCTGTCATGATTGGCTCGGATAATATTTGTGACGTTTTTGTTCCTCAGGGAGATGGGGATATTCTTACGGAGATTATTATGGGCGGCCACGCTCTAAGGTTTCCTGTCCCGTATGTTTGGGCAAAGATAGGGGCGGGAGTCCCTCTTAATCAGGTTGATAGAGCGACAATTGGAAGGGCGCTTTATCAAGATAGAAAATCCTTTCAAAATCTGGACCCGTCTTGGGTTCCGGCAATAGATTAGATTAAAGATTTTAAAATATTCACAAAACCCTGAGATAATATCAAGGGGTTTTTATTTTTTTAAATATTTTGCTATTATGAAAATATGAAGAAAAAAGTATTAATGATAATTTCAATTGTCTTATTTTTATCGGTATTATTTTTTGCCTATTTTTTCTTTTTTGTTAAAAAAGAAGAAAAATTGATTTCCAATTTTGAAGAGTGCGTTCTTGCGGGATATCCTGTTATTGAAACTTATCCCAGACAGTGCAGCTATAATAACTCTTTTTTTGCAGAAGATATTGGAAATGAAAAAGAAAAACTTGATTTGATATTTGTAAATAATCCTCGTCCAAACGATAAAATCGAAAGTCCTCTTTTTATCAGCGGAGAAGCGCGGGGTTTTTGGTTTTTTGAAGCCAGTTTTCCAATTTATCTGAAAGACGAAAAAGGAGAAGTTATTTCTTATGCTATTGCTACAGCAAAGAGTGACTGGATGACTGAAAACTTTGTTCCTTTTGAGGCGGAAATTGTGTTTGAAAAACCTGAAAGTCAAAAAGGGGAATTGGTTTTTTTAAAAGACAATCCTTCAGGACTTAAGGAATATGACGATGAATTAGTAATCCCGGTTAGATTTTAATTTTTTTAGTTCTTGACAATTTTCTATATTAATAATACTATCTAATTAGTAATCATTCTCAATAGATTTACCAATATAGATAAAGGTCAGATTGAAAAATTAAAAACAAAAAATGATGAAAAAGACAGTAA
>JAQVFW010000006.1 GCA_028697015.1 Candidatus Paceibacterota bacterium | reverse complement strand
AGAATTTTTCTCAATCTAAAAATATTAAACATTTTAAAAAAGAGTCATATTCTTTTTTTCTTTTTCTAAAAAACGAAGAATAAGACTGTTAAATCCGTATTTTTTTAAAAAGGCAACAACTTTTTTTTCCTCCTTTTGATAAAGGCATTTTTCAATATCAAAAGAAAGAGGAACATCTTTTTTAATCTCTGAAAGGCCTCTTGATATAAAGGCAATATCTTTTCCTTTTTTTATTTTTTCAATAAGTCCTTCTTTTAGGATGCCTTCTTTTTCAAAATTATCATATAGATTTTCAAGATTTGAAAATTTCTTAATTATTTCTATTGCCGTTTTTTCTCCAATTCCGAAAATTCCGGGAATATTGTCAGAAGGATCTCCTCTTAATGCCTTATACTCCAAAAGCTGGCCAGGAGAAAGGCCAAGATATCTTTCTTTTACTTTTTCTTCATCGTAAAAAACTCCCTCTTTTATCCCTTTTTTTAAGGAAAATACTTTAATGTTTTTATTTACCAATTGGAGAGCGTCAAGATCTCCTGTCATGATAATAACTTCAACAGAAGAAGGCGCCATGTTTGCAATAGTCCCTATAACATCATCCGCTTCATATCCCTTTTTTTCAAAAACAGAAACTCCGGCAGCTTTTAAAAAATCCTTCACCAAAGGAATTTGGGAATAAAGCTCGTCCGGGGCTTTTTTTCTTGTCGCCTTATAATCCTTATACTCTTTATGCCTGAAAGTTAAGGCATGAACATCAAAGGCAGCTGCAATAAAATCAGGATTATGCTCTTTTACGGTTTTTAAAAAAAATAATATAAAGCCGTAAAGAGCGCCAACCGCTTCTCCTTTCTTTGAAGTAAGATTGGGCAAAGCATGAAAAGCTCTGTGTATGATAGCATTTGCATCTATTATTATAAATTTTTTCATGAATGTATCGAAATCTTTCTTTTATCGCCACTTATAAATTCAAAATTAATAAAGATAGAATCGTAGGGTAATGATTTTTTAATCTTCTCCGGCCATTCAATGGCAATAATATTTTTTTTGTTCTTAATGATTTCTTCAAATCCAAGAGAAAATAAATCTTTTTCATTTTTTAAACGATAACAATCAAAATGGAAAAAATTCCTTTCTTTTGAAATAGGCATTTTTCTAAAAATGACAAAAGTCGGACTTAATATCTTTTCTTTTACTCCAATGCCTTTTGCAAAACCCTTCAAAAAAGTTGTTTTTCCTGCTCCAAGATCACCGGAAAGAGCAAGAACAACCCCTTCTTTTTTTTCTTTCAATATTTTTTTTCCAAGCAATTCTCCTTCTTTCTCTGTTTTTGAAGAATTACTGCTTAAAAACGTATAATTCATTTGACTATTTAGATAAAAAAAGATAATTTAAAAACAGATAGTATTTTTATTTGTCTCTCAATTCTAACATAATTTATGCCGGAAACCAAAAAAACAACAAGAGGAGTTGAAGTTGAAAGTTCCATTATTTCAACAATAAAAGAAAGAATAAAAGGGATTCCCGATTTCAAGGAGGAAATAGAAAAATTGTTGGAACAAAAAACAACAAATGTTTTAGATACGATCTTGGGCGGAGCCATTTTTCTTGATATGTCCGATATTCACATTGAGCCGGAAGAGGAGAAGGCAAAGATAAGAGGAAGAATTGACGGAATGCTTCAAGATATTGTTTTTTTTGATATTAAAATATATAAATCTCTGATTTCCCGCCTTAAGGTTCTTTCAAGGTTAAAAATAAATATTACAGACCAACCGCAAGACGGCCGATTTAGCGTTGTTTTTGAAGGAAATGAAATTGAGATTAGAGTTTCCGTCATACCGGCAGAATACGGAGAAGCGATTGTCCTTAGAATATTAAATCCTCAAAGCTTAATAAGCATTGAAGAGCTTGGGCTAAGAAAGGACCTTGTTTCTATTTTTGAAAAGGAAATAAAAAAACCGACAGGAATGATGATTGTTGCCGGACCGACAGGAGCGGGAAAAACAACAACTCTTTATGCAATTTTGAAGAAGATAAATAAACCTGAAGTAAAAATAATCACAATAGAAGATCCTATTGAATATCACCTTGATGGGCTTTCTCAAACACAAGTAAACCCAAAAAAGGGATATGATTTTGCAAGCGGATTAAGATCTATAATGCGCCAGGACCCGAATGTAATTTTAGTGGGGGAAATAAGAGACGTTGAAACTTCAAAAATTACTGTCCAAGCCGCCCTTACAGGACATCTTGTTCTTTCCACTGTCCATACAAACGATGCATCCGGAGCAATAATCCGCCTTATAAACCTGGGAGCAGATCCTTCTTCAACAATATCAGCCCTAAATATGATAATAGCCCAGCGCCTCCCAAGAAGAGTTTGTAAAAATTGCGGAGAGCTGGTTTATTCTCCTGAAAAAGAAAAAATGCTGAAAGAAGAATTAAAAGATCTGCCAAAAGAAATATTGCCACCCTCTTTCTTTGAAAAAGAAATTAAAATAATTGAGCCAAAAGGGTGCAAACAGTGCAGTTTTACCGGATATAAAGGAAGAATAGGAATATATGAGATAATTTCAATAGACAAAGAAATAGAAAAATCCGTACTGTCTTCCTCAATTTCAGCCACAAGCTTAAAAGAAGCAGCTCTTAAAAAAGGAATGATTTCGCTTAAAAAAGACGGACTGATTAAGGTTCTTGAAGGAATTACGACAATTGAAGAAATAGAGAGAGTAGCAGGCTAGGGCACTTTGGATCAAACAAAAAAACGCCCCTAAGGTTAAAGGACGTTTCAAACCGATCCTGGGGCTGGGGAACAATTAATTTTCAAAACTAAAAGTCAGAATTTCTCCGAGGAACAGCTTCGCAAAAGCCAAACTACCCATCTTGGCGAGAAAATCCGCACCCCAGCCCCAGAACAAGTTTTAGTATTACCATTTTAATACTTTATGAAAATTTTGTCAAGTCAAGAAGAAAAAAAACTGGATACGGCTCTAAGGCCAATGACATGGGAAGAATATATAGGGCAAGAGAAAATAAAAAGAAATATCCAGATAACAATAAGGGCAGCAAAAGAAAGAGGAGAAAATTCTCTTGAACATATTCTTTTTTACGGGATGAGCGGACTTGGAAAAACAACTATTTCCTGCCTTATAGCCGAAGAGCTTCAATCTCCGATGAAAATCATCTCTGGACCGTCTTTAGGAAGGCCCGGAGACCTCGCCGCAATACTTACCAGTCTTTCAGAAGGCGAAGTTTTGTTTATTGACGAAATACACCGGCTTAATAAGCTATGCGAAGAAATGCTTTATCCTGCCCTCGAAAGCTTTAAGCTCAATCTTATCTTGGGAAAAGGGCCAATGGCCCAAACAGCGGAAATAAATCTTCCAAAATTTACTCTGATAGGAGCAACAACAAGAGCGGCTCTTCTTTCTTCTCCTCTTCGAAACAGGTTCGGTTCCGTTTTTCAGCTTGAATTTTACAAAAACGAAGAAATTGAAGAAATAATAAAAAGATCGGCCAGAATAATAAACGTGGAAGCAAAAGAAGAGGCTGTAAAAATAATCGCCAAGGCCTCAAGATTCACTCCCAGAATAGCCAACCGGCTTTTAAAAAGAGTCCGCGATTACGCCCAGGTTAAAAGCAACGGAATAATAACAAAAGAAATGGCAAAAGAAGCTCTCCTTTCTCTTGAAATTGACGATATCGGCCTTGAACCGGGAGATAGAAAAATATTAAAAGCCATTATTGATAAGTTTAACGGAGGACCCGTTGGCCTTCAATCGCTGGCTTCGTCTTCAATGGAAGACGAACAGGCAATCTTGGATATTTACGAACCTTATCTTATGCAAATAGGGTTTATAAAAAGAACTCCTCAAGGAAGGATTGCCACAAAACTTGCATATAAGCATTTGGACAAAAAGTGAAAAAGATATCAGTATTATTCTTTTTTTTAATTGTTTTCCCCTTTCAATCTTTTGGGCTGTTTATCGTTGAAGTGCAAATAAGCGGAGAAAATTCTTCAAATGACTATATTAAAATATATAACGAAGGGGAAGAAAAAGATATAGGCGGATACAAACTAAGAAAGAGAACCGAAACAGGAAAAGAATATTCCATTAAAGTTTTCCCAAAAGGAAGCGTTATTGCTAAAAATGGATATTTTATCTGGGCAAATTCAAAAGATGACTTTCATCTTTCAATTGACGCCGATATCATAAGTTCTGCGACCATTGCAAAAAACAACAGCATCGCCTTAATTGATAAGGAAAATAATATAATAGATTCTGTTTCATGGGGAAAAAATGAAATCCCTTTTGATAAAAATGGGCTTGTAGAAAATCCGACTCAAAAAATAATAAGGAAAAGCGTTTTTGAAAATTATCAAAATACAAAAAATAATAATGAAGATTTCTACTTTTACCCCCCAACCGATTATTCTTTAGAAAATTTAAAAGAAATAAAAGAAAGCGAAATTAAAATAGAATCTGAAGAAACAAAAAAAATAGATATAAACAGCGCTCCTCTTGAAGACCTTGTTAAAATTATCCATATCGGAGAAGCAAGGGCAAAAGAACTTATTTCTTTAAGGCCTTTTTATTCTTTTTATGACCTTACCAGAATAAAGGGAATTGGAGAAAAAGGAGCAAAAGACATTGAAGAGCAAGGATTTGCTTTTATCAGATCTGACATTATAAAAGAAACCTTAAAAGAAGATAACAAAGAGCCATATTTGGCAAAAGCAGAAAGTTATAATCTTCCTTCTAAAAATATATTCCCTTCAGATGCCGTTTCCGTTGCAATTATAATTTCCGTTTTGTCAGCCATAACTGTCTATTTTTTGAAGAAATCCATATTTTGAATTTAATATTTTTTGTGCTATTCTTATAATATAAAAATATGTCAGGACACAGCCATTGGAGCTCAATTAAACATCAAAAAGGGACAGCCGATGCAAAAAGAGGAAAGACATTTTCAAAACTTTCCCGCCAGATTGAAATAGCGGCAAAAGAAGGAGGAAAAGACCCTGAAGCAAATCCCAAATTAAGGATAGCGGTTGAAAAGGCCCGCGATTTTAACATGCCCAAGGATAATATAGAAAGAGCCATTAAAAGGGGCTCGGGAGAACTGGCTTGTGAAAAGCTTGAACCAATTATCATTGAGGCCCTCGGACCGGCAAACAGCGCAATAATAATTGAAGGAATTACAACAAATAAAAACCGCTCCATATCTGAAATAAGGCAGATATTAAGTTCTCATAATGGAAAACTAGCAGGCGAAGGGGCAGTTAAGTGGAATTTTGAGAGAAAGGGAATAATCGTGATTAAAAACAATTCAAAAAATATCGAAGAAACAGAACTTAAAATAATTGAAGCAGGAGCGGAAAATATAGAAGAAGTAGAAGAAAATTTGGAAGTCCAAACAAAACCGGAGGAATTTGAATCCGTAAAAAAAGAACTAATAAATATGAGTTTTGAAATAATTTATTCTTCTCTTGATTTTAGAGCGAAAGAAAAAATCAAACTGGAAGAAAAAGAAAAAGAATCCTGTAGAAAATTATTTGAAGCACTCGATGAAAACGAAGCCGTTTTGGAAATATATTCAAACGTAGAAGAAATATGATTGTTATTGGAATCGATCCGGGAACCGCCATAACAGGATACGGAATCATAGAAAAAAACAAAGGAAATGAAACAAATGTCCTTGGTTACGGATGCATTACGACTTCCTCTGCGCTTTTGCCCGGAGAACGCCTGAAAATAATAAATAGCGATCTTGATAGTTTAATATTAAAACACAAGCCCGATTTTATTGCTGTTGAAAGCCTTTATTTTTTCAAAAATCTGAAAACAGCAATGCCCGTAAGCCAGGCAAAAGGAGTAATTCTTTTAACAGCTGCTAAAAGAAAAATCCCGGTTTTAGAATTCACTCCCCTTGAAGTAAAAATGACCGTCGCAGGATACGGAAGAGCGGAAAAAAAACAAGTCCAAAAAATGATTCAAAATTTTCTTAAGTTGAAGGAGTTTCCGAAACAGGATGATGCAGCCGACGCTCTTGGTGTCGCTCTTTGCGGAATTTTAAAAAAGAATTCTAAGCTATCTTAATAAACTTTCTTCTTCCTGATTGTATCACCATTCCTTTCAAAACAGCTATTTTCTTTTTCCAATCAGTTTCTTTTTTCTCATTTATTTTAATCGCTCCCTGAAGTACAAGTCGCTTTGCTTCATTTTTAGAAGAAGCAAGTCCCGCTTTAAAAATTAAGTCAATAATCAAAAGCTCCTTTTCTTTAATTTTAACCTCTAAAATATCGGAGGGCGCTTTTTTTTCAACAAATATTTTTTCAAATTCTTTTTCTTCTTTTAACGCTTCTTTTTCTCCATGATAAAGAGCTACTGTTTTTTTTGCCAAAAGCGCTTTCATTTTTCTGGGATTTTGGGAAATTTCTTTTTTAATATCTTTCAATTCTTCAAGAGGAACAACAAAACAATTTTCAAAATAGTCATAAATAAGTTCGTCTCTCATGGACATCAGCTTTCCGTACATCTGTTTAGGGCTGTCTATTATAGTAATAATGTTTCCCCAGCTTGTTGACATTTTTCTTCCATCAAGGCCATTTAACATTTTTGAAACCATAATATCTTGAGGTTTTTGTTTAAAAATTTCTTGAATTCTTCTGCCTGCCATAAGATTAAATAATTGGTCATATCCGCCTATTTCAATATCAGCCCTTACAGCTACGGAATCATACCCTTGTAAAATGGGATAATATAGCTCGTGAAGTCCTATCGGCTTGTTTTTTTCCCATCTTTCTTTAAAGTTGCGACGAACTATCATTTGCTGGGCTGTGAAATTCATTGAAAGAGAAATAATATCCTTGGCATTTAATTTTTCAAGCCAGCTGCTGTTATAGTGAACCTCTGCTTCTTTCATATCAACGATTCTACCAATTTGGTTTTCATAATCTTTCATATTTTCTTTAATTTCTTCCAAACTAAGAGGTTTTCTTATCGCTTGCTTGTCCGAAGCGTCTCCTATTTGGGCGGTAAAATCCCCTATAATCAAAACTACCTTATGGCCAAGCTCTTGAAAAGCTCTAAGCTTCCAAAGTTGCATAGCCCTTCCAATGTGGATATTCGGACCCGTAGGATCAACCCCATGTTTAACTCTAAGTATTTTTCCGGAAGAAAGCTTTTCCAAAAGGGACTTTTTATCAATTGCCCTCTCTATTCCTCTTTCAAGTATTTCTTTTATCTTTTTTTTGTCAGTATCGATTTTCATAGTGTTTTAATCATAACAAATAGAAGTATTTTTGCCAACAATCGTTTCCATTTTAGCTTGATTTAAGGGCTAATTTAAAGTAGAATAGGGAAGTTATGAAAAAAAGAAATATATTCATATTTGAAAAGAAAAAAAGAAAAAAAATCATCAAAATCGTTGAATATTTAGTTCTCGGCTTTTTGATTTTGCTCTTTTCTTTTTTATCTTTGTCAATTTTAGCTTTCATATATTATGCCGGAGACCTTCCAAGGCCGGAAAAATTTACCGAAAAAACCTTTATAAAGTCAACTAAAATATTTGACAGAACGGGGGAAATTTTGCTTTACGAGATGTACGGTGAAGAAAAGAGAGAAATTGTTTCCCTTTCAGAAATTCCGGAACATTTAAAACAAGCTGTCCTTGCGGCGGAAGATGCCGACTTTTATTCTCATTTCGGAATAGACATGAGAGGAATTATGAGATCCGTCTTAATTAATTTAAAGATAAAACAGCCGACCTATGGAGGATCAACAATCACTCAGCAATTAATACGTTCTTCTTTTCTAACTCAAGAAAAAACAATTGTTAGAAAAGTGAGAGAAATAATTTTAGCGCTGGAATTGGAGAGAAAATATGAAAAAGAAGAAATACTTGAATGGTATTTAAATCAAATACCTTTTGGACCGAATGTTTATGGAGTAGAGTCGGCTTCAAAATACTTCTTCAGCAAGCCGGTAAACAATATTTCTCTTGAAGAATCTTCCATTCTTGCGGCATTGATTCAGGCTCCCGGACGGCTTTCAATGGACGCAAATAAAGAAGACCTTATTGCAAGACAAAATTACGTTTTAAATCGAATGGAAGAAGAAGGATATATTTCAGAAGAAGAAAAAAAATCTGCTAAAGAAAAAGAAATTCAATTCACGAAAAAATCAAGTTTTATTAGAGCTCCTCATTTTGTTATTGACGTTCAAGAAGAGTTGTTGAAAAAATACGGCAGGGATTTTTTGGAAAAAGAAGGGTTAAAAATATATACCACTCTTGATATGAATCTCCAAGAAATTGCGGAAAAGGCGGTAAAAAAGGGAGTTGAAAGAAATAAATCATATAATGCAAATAACGCTGCTCTTGTCGCGATGGACCCTAAAACAGGGCAGATACTGTCAATGGTCGGTTCTGCGGACTGGTTTTCCGAGCCCTATCCTGCAAATTGCCAACCGGGAAAAAGCTGTCTTTTTGACCCTGAAGTAAACGTCGCTACATACGGAATGGGCAGGCAGCCGGGATCTTCTTTTAAGCCCTTTGTTTATGCATCTGCTTTTGAAAAAGGATATACGGACAGTTATATTGTTGTTGACGAAGAAACAAACTTCGGAATATACGGAGGAAAACCCTACATCCCCCAAAATTATGACGGCCTTTTTAGAGGTCCTGTAACATTAAGAGAAGCCCTTGCTCAATCTCTTAATATCCCTTCTGTAAAAGTATTAGTTTATCTTTCGGGTCTTGAGGAAGGAATTAATATGGCAAAAAAACTGGGGATAACAACACTAACAAGAGAAAGCTCTTTTTACGGCCCTTCCATTGTTCTTGGAGGAGGTGAAGTCCGTCTTCTTGATATGGTTGCGTCATACGGCGTTTTTGCAAATAACGGACTGAAAGTTCCTCCCGTTTCGATATTAAGAATAGAGGATTCAGAAGGAAATATTTTAGAAGAGAATAAAAGCAATTCTCCCCAAAGGGTAATAAAGGCAAGCACGGCAGAAACAATAACAAGCATACTCTCTGACAATGTTTCAAGAAGCCCTGTTTTTGGACCAAATTCACGGCTATATTTTCCTTTTAACACCGTAGCGGTAAAAACAGGAACGACAAACGAGTATAAAGATGGCTGGACTATCGGATATACTTCTTCAATAGTTGTTGGTGTTTGGACAGGAAACAGTAATAATGTTCCAATGAGAAATGCAGACGGCATAGTTGTCGCCGCCCCAATATGGAGAGAGTTTATGGATACTGTTTTGAAGTAATCTGTTTGCTTTCTTTTTTTAAATTGATATAATTACAATTGTAAAATAAAACAATTGTATAATATGCAAAACTATACAAGAGAACAGCTTTGGGAAATTTACAAAAAACTTCCTAAAAATATTAAAGAGGCAATGTTTGCCGAAGAAACGGCAAATACAATTCGTAATATTTGCACGAGGAATAAAATAGCGGAAAATAAAATGCCAAAATTGGCAGAACTTGTAGGATATGTTTTTCTCGGTCTTTTGCCTATAGAAAAAATGGAAAAAACCCTCGTTTCTGAATTGTCCATTGACTCTAAAAAAGCCGAACAGGTTTTTTTTGAAATCCAAAGATTTATAATTCTGCCTTTTAAAAATGACATAGAAGAAATGTACGGAATGGAAACGAAAAGAGAAAAAATCAAAAAAGACGTTTATAAAGAGCCGATGGAGTTTTCAGAAAATTTAGAAGAATCAACAGATCCTTATAAAGAGCCCTTAGAATAAATTTTTACAATTTTGGTAAAAATTAAAATAAGTTTTTAACCCTTATGAATTTCACCGTTCCTCAATTTATAGAAGAAGAAACAAAAATAATAGGCCCTCTTAGCTTTAGACAAATCGTTTTTATTGCAATAGCAATAGGCATTTCCACAATTGCTTATTTCTCTGTTTCTAATTTTTTTATCTTTATTCTTATTACGGCAGTATCTTTGGGAATAGGAACAAGCTTGGCTTTACTGAAGATAAATAAAACCCCTCTTCCTATTTTAATAAAGAATTTTTTTCTTTTTTCTTTTAAGCCAAAAATATACCTCTGGCAGAAATCCCGAGAAAAAGAGGTTTCATCAATAAAAAAAGAACTGGTAAAAAAAGATATTTCAAAAGATAAAAAACCACCAATATCCCTTAGTAAAAGAAGCAGAATACAGGATCTTTCAATCGAGATAAGTTCAAAAAAATAAACAGCAAGTCATTTTAATAATTTAAGAATTGAGATATTATATATGTTTTCACTTTCAGCTCAGGACTTTTTAGAATTAAAAGAAATAAGAGAAGGAGTTGTTATTCTAAAAAATAAAGGATTAAGGATTATCTTAATGGTTTCCTCTTTGAATTTCGCTCTTAAATCGCAGGAAGAACAGGAAGCAACGATATACCAATTCCAAAATTTTTTAAACTCTCTGGATTTTTCCTGCCAAATTTTAGTCCAATCAAAAAAACTAAATATTACCGGCTATCTTGAAAAAATAAGCGAAAGAGAAAAAAAAGAAAAGAGCGAGTTAATACAGCTTCAAATCAAAGAATATAGAAACTTTATCTCTCAAATAGTAAAAGAGGGAGACATAATGCACAAAAATTTCTTTGTCATTGTTCCTTTTTCCTTGTCGGAACCAAAAAGCATTATTTCTTCTTCATCAATGACAGATGAGGATTTTCAAAGAGCAAGAAATCAGCTTCTTCAAAGAGTAAGATTTATAATGCTCGGGCTAAGATCTTGCGGACTTACTTCAAGGCCGCTGAACTCTCTTGAGCTTGCCGAATTCTACTGGAGCCATTACCACCCGACAGAGAGCGAGAAGGGATTTTATCCCGATTTTCCTCCTGACCTTGTTAAATAAAATATTTTATGGAATTTCCATTTTTTAAAACAAAAAATCAAACGGAAGTATTAAAAGAAGAAACAATAAGCCTGAATGATATTATTGCTCCGTCTTCTATTGAGGTAAAACAAAATTATCTGAAAGTGGGAGAAAAATTTGTTAAAAATTATTCTATCTTTTCCTATCCCAGACAACTTCATGTCGGATGGCTCTCTCCGGTTATTAACATGAATATGCAAATGGACGTTTCTTTTCATTTCCACCCCGTAAACAGCGAAAAAATACTAAGAACGCTAAGAAGAAAAGTAACGGACGTCCAGGCCCAAATCATGGAAAGGGAAGAAAAAGGAATGGTAAGAGATCCTTCTCTTGAATTTGCTTATCGCGATCTTGAAGACCTCAGAGATAAAATCCAAACAGCGCAGGAAAGAATGTTTCATTTTTCTCTTTATATAAGCGTTTATGGAAACTCCGAAGAAGAGCTTATTTCCGCGGAAACAGAACTTAGGGCTATTTTTGAACCCCGTCTTACTTATTTAAAACCCGCCCTTTATCAACAGAAAGAAGCATTTACTTCTTCGTCTCCCTACAACCTGGATCTAATGATGATGACTACCTTAATGAACACAGGCCCAATATCGAGCGTTTTTCCTTTTGTCTCTTTTGATTTAAGCTCAAACGAAGGAATACTGTACGGAATAAACAAGCATAATAATTCTCTTGTTCTTTTTGACCGGTTTACCTTGCCAAACGCCAATGCCTGCATCTTTGCAACTTCCGGTGCCGGAAAATCCTATATGGTAAAGCTGGAAATTTTAAGGTATTTAATGTTCGGAGTCGATTGTATAATAATAGACCCTGAAAATGAATATAAATCTTTATCTGAAGCTGTCGGCGGATCATTTTTTAATGTTTCTCTTTCTTCAAACCACAGGATAAATCCTTTTGATATTCCACTTCCCGGAGAAGGCGAAACCCCAGAAGACGTTCTTCGCGGAAATATCATAAATCTTGTCGGGCTTATAAGAATAATGCTTGGAGGACTTACTCCGGAAGAAGACGGAATAGTGGATAAAGCGCTTAGCGAAACATATGCGATAAAAGACATTACCCCGAATAGCGACTCTTCTTTGTGGGGAAAAGAAAATGGCCTTCCTTTTCCAACTATGAGCGACTTTGAAGAAATTTTAGGAAGCATGGAAGGAGGAGAGTCCCTTTTAAAAAGAATTCAAAAGTTTACCAGAGGCACTTATGCCAACTTCTTTAACCAGCAATCAAATGTTGATATAAAAAATCGCCTTGTTGTTTTCGGAATAAGAGATATGGAAGACGAATTAAAACCGATAGCTCTCTACATTGTATTAAAGTATATTTGGAAAACAATCACATCTTCTTTAAAAAAACGCCTCCTTATAATAGACGAGGCCTGGTGGCTGATGAAAGACGATAATGGCGCTTCATTTTTATTCGGAACGGTAAAAAGGGCGAGAAAATATTATTTGGGAGTAACCACAATCACTCAGGATATAAACGACTTTATGTCCTCTGAATATGGAAAACCGATTATAACAAATTCTTCTCTTATTTTTCTTTTAAGGCAAAGCTCGGCAACCATACAGGCGGCTCAAAAAACATTTAATTTTACCGATGAGGAAAAATATCTTTTACTTGAATCATCCGTGGGAGAAGGCATATTTTTTGCCGGGACAAAACATATTTTAATGAGAGTAGTCGCTTCTTATGCCGAGGACCAAATAATCACCACTTCTCCTGAAGAACTTATTAAAATAAAAGAGGCCAAAAAGAAGTTTGAAGAAGAATAAAAAAATGCCGCTAAAATATTTTTGGTTTGTTTTTTTTGCAGAAAAAATAAATAAAATTTTTAAAAAAGCAATATTTTTCAGAAAAATTGCAATCTTTTTTGTTATTGGAACAGCTATTGCAATTGTAAAAAAAGAAATTCCCGAAATGGATAATTATTTTTTTTCGCTTTTTTTTCTTATGACTGCAGGCGCAAAAGGAAAATCCCCAAAAGGAGGAGAAACTAGTTCCCGTTCAAGAGAAAAAATAACTAATAGCCCTATTTCTTCTCAAAATTATTATCAAAGATTGGGGCTGCAAAAAAATGCCTCTGAAGAAGAAATAAAAGGGGCATACCGCAAACTGGCATTTGAACATCATCCAGACAAAGGCGGAGATCCAAAAAAATTTAAAAAGATAGATGAAGCGTTTCAAGCTTTAAAAGATTCCGAAAAAAGAAAGACCTATGATAAAAACATAGAAAGAGAAACCTCTCAAAAATACGAAAAGCCAAAAAATAATTTCAGAGAAGAAATAAAAACTAAAGATAAACCAAAAAGAGAAAGCGGCAGATCGCCGAAATCAGAACCAAGAAAATTTGATAGAATGGGCCGTATGCTTCCAAAAGAAGAAGAAGAAACGGAAGAAGAAACAATAAGGGAAACAAGCGATGGTGCATGGGATTTAATATCTCCCGAAGGAGTTTTAATGTTTTTTATCGCCGGAGTACTTGATAGCGTGGGGCTTGTTTTTTTTGTTTTAAGTTTTTTTGGGATAGGAATACCTCTTTCTTTTGTTTTGGATATATTAGGTTTTATAATTATCGGCGGATGGATTTTTATAAGAACAGGACAAATAAAAACAACTAAAAAAACAGCAGAAGCGGCAAAAAAAATTGCGAAAAAAGCAGGAAAAAGATTTGGTATTACTTTTCTTGTAGAACTTATCCCTTTTTTGGGAGACATCTCCCCAAGTTGGCTTATTCTTGTTTTTTTCGAATTAAAAAACGGAAGAAAAGGTTAATTTTAACATTTCGGCCAACCTTTTATCAAAAACATTCCTTGATAAACAGAAACAACACTGATATAATCTACAAAGAAGAAACTATGGAAAATAAACTCCTAAAAAAAAGAAAATCATCTCTGAAAAGAAAGATAGGGATGATTTTCTTTTTGTCTTCTTTTTTCCTTTCTTTCAAGTTGTCTGTTTTGGCAAGACAGCTTGAGGTTGCTTACCCGGGAGGGCCAAGCACGACGGCAGTTCCTCTTGAAACATACATCGTATATATAGCAGAGCTTATCATAAAAGGAGGCATCATTCTTGCCGGTCTTATCATTGCAATTTCCGGAGTCCAATATCTTCTTTCTTTTGGAAGCGTGGAGAAGATAATAAATGCGAGAAATAGAATATTCGGGGCTTTTTTCGGAGTTCTTATCTTAATATCTTCGTTTCTTCTTCTTAGGATTGCTGATCCAAATCTTGTTCTTTTGGAAGTTCCTTCCATTGATCCTATTCCTCCTGTTATTGTTGAATATCCTGAAATCGACTATGAACAAATTGATCCGCCTCCTGACCCTTACAAAGGAGCAATTACAACCGAAGTTCCAATCGGAGTTTTAATCAAAAACATATTTGAATTTAACCAGTTTGAAGGAGGAGAGGGAGAAGAGCCCTATGAGGAGCCAAGAAGGATGGATAGGATAAGGAATATTGCAATAAACCTTACTCAAACAACAAATGATCTTGTATCCGGAAATGAAACAATAATTAAAACTCTTAGAGGATGTTCCTGCCAGGAACTGTCGCCAAAATCAACGGGAATCAATAACCATCCCTGTCCAAAAGTAATAACTTGGACAACAGGAGCAGGCGCCGTAAATCAATTTTTAGAAGTAAAACGAAATTATAATGAAGGAGTAAAAGAATTGAACGCTCTAAAAGAAGACATTAGAAAATTGGAAGAAGCGGAAAAATATATGAGAGAGAATTCAAACCTTAATCCTGTAAGTCTTTCCGAATATCTTTATCTCCAGGATAATTACAAAGATTGGGAATTATCCTACTCTCCTCTTATCGAAAAAATAAAAGACAAAGACGTAGGAGAATACAAAAGCTTTGCCTCTTTATATTATCTAACAAGCGAAAACAAAGAAGGAGAATTTGATAAGATTACAAACAAGAATCCTTCAATATACAATTGGTGCGAAGAAATTCCGATGGGAGACATGATTGATCTTGCTAAAACATTGGGAAATAAAACAGCAGAAAGACTTGAAACTCTTTTAAAAATAAGTTTTATAGTAATGAGCCATACAACTTCTCTTAGAGATTTTGCCATGAGTTACAACGACAATATTTGCAATACTTCAAAAATCCCAGGAGTTCGCACTGATCCTCTATTAATGGAATTAGTAAATAAATTTCCGGGCCTTTTGAAAGGGCCTTATGACAGCGTTCTTTTGAACAGCATATCAGACATGATGTCTGTTTCTTTGGACGGAACAACAAAACTAACTGAAGCATGCAGCAATATATATGAAAGAGACCTTTTCTATCTTTTTAATTGGGAATATCTTTTATCGGCGGTTCCTTCCTGGTGGAGCCCTCCTACTATTAACAGGCCCCTTGAATGGTTTCCTAATAACTTCTCATATTTTTTAACCAATTACTGGGACTATTCAAAAGACCAATATTACTATTACAGAAATATTTCTAGTTATTATTCATATTATACCGGATATTTTCATCATTATTATCCTTGGGGAAATTATGCTCCTTACTACTATTATTCTAATTTTTTCACACTCCCAAAAAATTTTTTTCCGTTTTACCAAACATACCTTTCCGCCAAACATTATGCCCCTTTCACTTTCTTTTATAGAAATTTCGCCGGATATTTTTATGATCCTTATTATTTTTATGCCTATAGTCCTTACCATGATCTTTATTACAGCTACTATTACTACATTTATTACTATGACTACTACTATTATAACTATTACTATAATTTTATCCGCAATGAATTTGGTCAATATTATTACAGCAACCCTCCTCTTTACCCTTTATTAAATTTCAAAGATTGGTTTTTATATAATCTTAGAGGAAATAACCCTCTCTCAATTTATCTTGTCCCAGATGTTAATTATAGCAATACTTTTTTTACTATTTCAGGTTCCAGATATTTTTCATATAGGCCGGCTATTGGTTCAATGCGCTTTGCCGAATTTATGGGAGAAACAGACAAATTCAAAATAAAAATGTGCCAAAGATTGAAAGACAGTATTGATTTTTATTATCAACTATATGAAATCCCTAGCATAGTTTTTGACCGTTGCTATCCAGTAGGAGATCCAAGGCGCTTTCCCAGGCGCTTTCCCAAAAAAATTTACGATGATTTTTGCGGCTCAGTTGATTTTTCTCCTTTTACTTCCCCCCTTCCCATAGAAGAAGATTATTTTTCAGAATTAGAAAAGCCTTCTGCCAATAAACTGCCTATTGCTCACACTCTCGGAGCGTTTCCAACAACATCGGATATTTTAACAAGGGTAATTATTGAGGGCCGAGTTGTTGTCTATTACCGTTCATGGTACAGACGCACTCCAGCTCCTGAGTTTGGAGGCCCTGAATCTGGTACGGAGACAATATATTATTACAACCCTGTTTCAACTATAGGGATTAAGTGGTACGAATCCGCAGATTGTTCAGGAGATGAAAATGATCTGTCAGCATCGGGAGAGGAGATAAGAAAAATGTTTTATATTACTTACCCCAACCTTTCATGGTACAGAGCCCGCTCGTCCACTTATGCTTTTGAATTAAAGAGAAAAGAAGGTGAAGGAGATGAAGAAGAAGGAGAACTTTCATATGGAACCACTTATTCTTACAAAGCTTACGCGGAAAATTCAGTAGGAACAGGATATGGTAATTGTATCAGCTTTACCACTCCTCCTGTCCCTCCTCTTTTGGGAACAGTAAGTGCTCCCGATCATTACATCTTGGAAGAAGGAATGAAAGAAGTAGCTCTTTTTGGCAGCGAACAATATGTTGGCTTGCCTTTTGATCCGCAGAAAAAACCGACAACTTTTGAACATATAGGTCTTCTTCCTATTATTGACGATATAATCCCAAATTTTAATACTTTTTTAAGAGAATCTCTTGAAAAGCCGATGGAATCTTGTTTTCCTAAAGAAGACGGTTTTTCGGGCCTTTTAACATGCGCTAACAGCCGAAAACTTCTAGATGAGACAGGGCTGGATTTAAGTACCTTACAATGCAAAAAAGAAAGACAAGACGACCTTCATTATATTATGCTTGATAAAGAAACAAATAGCGACGGCAGAGAAGTTCATATTTTTAAAGGCACCCAAATTTTCCCTCGATGTTCCGTTCAGTGCGGATTTGAAAAGTTTTTTAGAGGGAAGGGCTATACTTATTTATATCCCTATTATATACTGGATTATGACGGAAATATTGAAGATTTGAATTTAAGCAAGAATTATAAAGAGTGCCTTAAAAGATGTTTGGAATTTGAAGTCAAACCGTGGAGCGATGTTTATTATAAAGTTATGCTTCCTTATGCAAAACCATCAGATAATGACCTTAATTTCTACTGTTGCAAGCCAAGATTATGAAAACATTTAAAAATTTTACATTAATTATCCTCATTATTGTTTTTACAATTCCTTATTTTTCTTTTGCAAGAAATTTGGAGTTAAGTTATCCGACAATAGGAGGACTATCTCCTCAAAATACCAGCTTTCCGATTTCAAACTATGTTTCTTATATTTTTTCTTTTGTTATATATATTGCAGGGATTATAGCTCTACTTGCTCTGACTGTTGCTGGAGTAAATTATCTGATATCTATGGGAAACCCCGGGAAAATAAAAGAAGCAAAAGAAAAGGTTTTAAAGGTTTTTTTTGGAGTACTTATCATTTTTGCCTCATTTCTTCTACTTAGAACTATTTCCCCTTCTTTTGTTCAATTAGATTTTGAAGAATTAGATCCAATTAATCCAATTATAATAGAACCCATTGAACCTCCCGTAATTGAATATGGGGATTTTAAGTATTCTCCAGAAACTGCCGACCTTTTAAAGAGAATAGATACCTTAGCAAGAGAAATCAAAATAGAATCAGCCAAAGCAAGAAAAATTGCTTATGATTTAAGAGATACCGCTGATTTTTGTGATTGTTCAAGAGGGCAAGGTATTTGCGGAGACTCTTCATATTAAATTAATTCTTTGATATAATATTGTAAATAAATAATGAACAAAAGAAAAAATATTATTAAAAGTATTTTATTGGGAACTATTCTTTTTGTTTTTTTGGCGTTTTCATTTTTCGGATTTTTAGCAGAAAAAACAAAAACAGAAATTTTTTCCAAAGTTAGTAATTCTATTTTTTATTTAGCAAATATTGAAATTAACTCCTTTGCTTTTGGATATGGATATGGATATGGATATGGAGAAGAGGAGGAAGAGGAGGAAGAGGAAGAGGAGGAAGAGGAGGAAGAGGAGGAAGAGGAAGAAGAGGAAGAGGAGGAAGAGGAGGAAGAGGAGGAAGAGGAGGAAGAGGAAGAGGAGGAAGAGGAGGAAGAGGAGGAGGAAGAGGAGGAAGAAGAGGAGGAAGAGGAAGAAGAGGAAGAAGAGGAGGAAGAGGAGGAAGAGGAGGAAGAGGAAGAGGAGGAAGAAGAGGAGGAAGAGGAGGAAGAGGAAGAGGAAGAAGAGGAGGAAGAGGAGGAAGAAGAGGAGGAAGAGGAAGAAGAGGAAGAAGAGGAGGAAGAGGAGGAAGAGGAGGAAGAGGAGGAAGAGGAAGAAGAGGAAGAGGAGGAAGAGGAGGAAGATCCAGAAGAACCTGTCTGTGGAGATTTTTCAGACGATTGTCCCGCTGTTTTTTCTTCAATCTTCTGCAATCTCTGTGAAGAAGACGAAAGCGAACTTATTTCACGTTGCCCATATTATCATGATTTTGATCTTTCTTCTGCCTGTGATATTTGTAATTCATTAAAAATGCGGAGAGGTTCTTGTACGTGGGAATGGGGATGGAATAATGCATGGGTGGAACTAACGGGTGGATGGTATATAAGACAGACATATTTTTCACCTCCTTTAAGATTAACAAGTAATAGCTGTCCATCGGGATATGAATGTTTGCCTCCTTGTACTTCTTATTGGTTTAATTATCCTCAATATGATACAGGACCCTTTGAAGATGAAGACCTTCCTTGGGAAGAAGGTGAAACGCCTCCCTCATATCCGAATACTTTTACGGCCATTAGCAGTTGTTTCCGATTGGGAAAATGTGAATGTCCCAATCCTCTTTCAAATGAATTTTGCAATACATGCAGCCGCGGATTTCCCAGTTTCTGTTCTTATTCAAATGTTACTGATCTTTGCCAAAAATGTAACGAAATAGAAACAGTTTCAGGAACTTGCACGTGGATATGTGAGGGGTCTTATGAAGACGGAGACGATCCGATGGAAGGATTTTGTTGGACACTGGAAGGAAATACCTGCGGAGAAGGAGCAGAATGCCGCCAGCCCGATTGCCCAGGCATCTATTTCGGACAACGCCAAAGTACCAGATGTTATAGAGAAGAATGCGAATGTCCTTATCCTCTTTCTGAAAAATTCTGCAATGAATGCAGTGAAGGATTTTCTGATTCTTGCCCTTATAACGAAGAAGAAACTGAAGGATTATGTGCAAAATGCGGAGAAATGGCACAAGGAGAAGGAACTTGTGATTGGAACTGGGGAGGATCTTATTGGACTCTTGAAAATAGTGGTTGCAGCTTGGGATACGACTGCGCCATGCCAAACTGCCCCGGATATTCCTCAAATGAAACTGCCACTACAAATTGTTTTGAAGGAGAAAGTGAAGAAATAGGATGTGAATGTCCTTACCTTGCCTCGGAAGAGTTCTGCAACATGTGTGATGAAGGATTCCCTGATTCTTGTTCCTATTCTTCTGAAGGTGTAAATAATGCCTGTGAATGGTGTGCTTTGGAAAAAGAAGAAGGAGAAGGATCTTGCTCATGGAGTTGGCAAGAGTTTTATTACGGAGTATTTTTTTGGGACCTTACCGGTGATACTTGTGATCAAAGTTTGGGATATGAATGTGCTAACCCAAGTTGTCCAGGATCTTCCTTGGAAAATATATCTGTCACCGGTTGTTTAAAAATTAAAGAAGAAGAAAAGGAAGAATTGGGATGTGAATGTCCTTTTCTTGGTTCGGAAGAGTTCTGCAACATGTGTGATGAAGGATTCCCTGATTCTTGCCCTTACACGCAAGAAGAAGCTCAAAATGAATGCATAACAAATTGCAATTTAGAGAAAATTGTTGGAACAGGAGGATGTTCTTGGAAATGGCAAGAATGGGATTTATCATGGGCATTAATTGATGATACATGCGACTTGACTTCCGGTTTTAACTGTGACAAGCCAGGATGTCCCGGATCTTCTTCAAGTGCTGCCACGAGCACTGATTGTGTAAGATATGAATCTGGATCAGGAGGATACTGCGACCCAAATGATATTGGTTGCTATGATTTTCCCCGTCCAGACGATGTTTTGCCCCCTTCAAGCAGTAATGATAAATATTTTTCTTCTCTTTCCGCTTTTTTTGCTTTGATTATGACTAATTTATATATATTATCAAAAAACAAAAAGTCATTTAAAAAAAATCTTTTAGAAAAGATAAAAAAGATCTACCAAAAGTAGAAAAATCTGTATTGAAAATATGGTTTTTAAAGTAAAATCCGTATAAAATTTTTAAAGTTGAATAAATGATTTCTCTTCGTATTTTAACAGATAACAAAAATAAAAATGCCAATTATTTTTTATTGGCAATTTTTCTTTCTTTATCTTTTTCTTTTTTGTTTTTTCAATTCTCAACTAAAAATGCAATAGCAGAAGTAGAAACAGAATGTTCTTGTCCGTCTCTTGATACAAATAGATTTTGTGCTACATGTGGTGAAAAAGTAAAAGAAGAACTCCCTGATTCCTGCCATTATTCCCCTTCTCAAATTAAAGCAGCATGTGATAATTGTACACTGGTAAAAACAACAGCAGAAGAAGGAGAATGCACTTGGGAATGGGGATGGTATTGGACATGGAATTATCATGGAAGCCTTAGTTCATATTGGCCTTTTTATTACACCTATCCTTATACATTAAGGTTAAATAGAAACACTCTTAGATTAAAAGAGAGTACTTGTGGAGAAGGATACGGATGCTGGCAGCCTGATTGTGTTGATTGGCCCCCTCCTTCTCAGTGCGTCCTTGGTGAATTTGAAGAAGACATCACTCTTAGAGCCCTTCCTTATCCTCTTCCTTCGCTTCCCACTCCTCCTAGTGTAACAAGATCAGCAACAACTCCCTGTGTTAAGTATAAGACGCCTTGCGAATACCACGACGATGGTTCCCTTAAAAAAAGACAGAGCTCAGGCAAATCTGGTTTTTGTGATGGATATTCTATTCCAGAATATGATTTTTACGGTGATTACAACTGGTATTCTAATTATTATGGTCCAGCATATTGGAACTTTGAACTTCTTTGGGGAAATTGGTGGGGATATAATTATTATGGCTATCATGGCTGGTCTCCATATTGGTACTCCTATGGATGGACTTCCCGTTATTCTGATTACTTTTATTATAATGTCGGAGGATTTATAGCTTTTCCATGGTGGGGTCGTTATACTGATTCTCCATATCCTTCTTATACTTCTAAGTTTAGTTTATGCATGCCTTATTTAATCGGCGGAGGAAGACATTATGATGCAATATGTAAATACGAAATTCCAGAAATTACAACTCCTGACCCTAACCCTTATGTTAATTCTAATTGTTTTATAAGTGAAGGAGAACTTTGCCCTTCTTATAAAGAAAAATATCTAAGAGAATATCAAGATGACCTTATTTCCCAAATAGATACTTTGGGCAGTTATAAAAAGTTAGTTAATGAAGAAAAGGATCATTTGGAGAAAAATATTGAAATGATGGAGGCAAAAACAATATGGCTTGAAGAAATAGTATTAAGAATTGAATCTCTTATAGGAGATATTGAAGAAGAGGAAGAATCAGAAGGAAATCCTCATCTTCTTATTTTAATAAAATTTAAAAATTTATTAAATGATGAAAAAGATTTTAAAGAAAAGGAAAAAGAAATTAAAGAAAATATTATTCCTTTATTAGAAAATCTTGATAGCGATATTTCTTATTCACAAGGCCATTTAAATTCATTGTCTTCCGATACAAATAAATGTTATTCTGATGCTGATGATTGGAAATGCCGAGCAAATTGTAAGCAGGTCTGCAAGGTAGCGTTAACAAACTTAGCATCCCTTTATATCGCAAAAAGTTCTTTCTACCCTCCTTATATAACTCAAAATTATTCTTATATTCCCGACTATTTAGGAAACCTTGTTCCTCAACTTATAAAAGAAGATACTCATCCTGATTTATTTATTTGCCCTCCTGAAGGCGGACGATGCACTCCCGATGACAACAAATTATTTTGTACAGGAGTTTTCTGTTGGGATATTAATTTTATAAAAGAAATTTTCAATCTCTTTTCTCCAAGCGCTCATTACTTCATGAAGAGCTCAAATCCCCCTTATGCATGGAAAGACTCTTATCGTTCCGTTTATTCATCCTATTATTATCACTTCGGCAGTTTTTGGTATTACCTCAATCCTCGTCCAGGAGAAAATTTTTCATCCGCATATGGAACAAATTGGTATGATATCCAATGTTCTTGGGAAAGTGGATGTACGGGAGTAGGGGGAAACGATAATCCTTGTCCTATGGACTATTTAGACGGAAGTATTGGGCAATCGGAATTCGCATTAAATAGAACCGAAAAATGCAGAGAGCCAGTTCAATTTACAAGAATTTATGAAGATGTGGAACATTTTCGTGACAACAATTTCCCTTGTAATACTCTCCTTTATTTATGCGAAAAATATCCGAATGAAAATTTTTGCGAACCATATCCGTTTAAAAAAGAAGATTTTGAACGGCTGTGCGAAGAATATCCCGATGAAGAAATATTCTGCGACGCAATTGAAGGAAGCAAGCAATTAGCATGTAATCAACTTATTAACAGATGGCTTACTTGCATACCCTATCCCTCGGATGCCATGAATTTTACAACTCTTTCCGGAGATGCTGAAGAATTATGCAATGAGTATTCTGAAAAAAAGTTTTGCTCATATCCTGAAGATTTCAAACAAGTTTGTGGAAAAACCCTTTATAGTTATAACACTACCTGCAATGATTATTCGTTTGAAGATTTTTATGAATGTGGCGTTGACGGATTCTTTAAAAAGAGATGCAAAGTTGATTCTAATAGTATTATTAAAGATGCTATAGAAAAAAACAATCCTTGTTTTGTATGTGATTATTATTCTTATGATTCCTTCAAAAAAGCTTATAATGCCTGGCGCGGAACATTTGGATCAAATCGCTCAACTATTTCTTTTTTATGTGCAACAAGATTAAATGAGTTTTTAGAAAGATTTTATCCCGGAGAGCCGATAGCAGATCTCTGTGCACAGTATCCTTTTGACGACTTAACCACAGAACAGCGCAACGATATTTATGAAAGTTTTAAGGATTACATTTCCCGCATTCCTTTTATAGCAGGCACTTTTGCTGAAAAGAGCAACCGTCTCGCTTATGAATCTTTCTGCTGGTTTTCTTATTTTGAAAACAGCTGTGATGCACAGCCAATAATAGAAGATAGTGAAGCAAAAACAACTGAAAAGATTATAAGGGAAGTAAAAAAGATGGAATCCTATTGTGAGTTTAAGGAAGAAAAATTAAAGTATCTTTTTTATACTAACCCAACCCAATTTTGCAATAAATATAAAGAAGTATCAAATAAGATTGAGATATGCAAATCTTCTGAAAACTATTCATATTTTAAGTTAAAACATAACTGGCTGTGTCCTATTGAATAAAAAATCTTTGACCCATGAATGTTTTCACGGTATAATTTGGAATAAAAAGAATCCGCTAATCAATTATTTCCATTGTTTAAAAATATCATGAATAAAAAAATAAGTTTTATAAAAAAATTATTTTCAATATTAATTTTTTCTTTTATTTTTATGTTTGCCTTCTGGGTAATTTTTATTAATGAAACAAAAGCGGAAGGTCCTATAACTGTTCTTTCAGAAGAATGGTGCAATGAACTTTGTGAAGAACCTTATAGCGGTGGTGTTTGTGCTTATTGTGTTTTTGGACAAATAGAAGGAGAAGGAGGATGCGTTTTCGAATGGGGATATCAGTGGAGAATTACCAAACAGTGTTATATTTATAGCACGGGAATTTGGACAACTGGCTACTGTGGTCCTTATTATGCATATGCCTATCATATTCCAGTAAAGAGAACGCATGGATATTGTGAAGCAAAACAGGAAGGAATATCTGGCTATGGATGTGCTCCTGTTTGTGTAAGTCCCGTAGAAGACAATCCTTGTTTTTCTTCTTCTGCTATTCCTGACCCCGATTATTATTTAATTGGCTATCGTTATAATCCTCCCACCCTTGAAGAATTAGGCCTCCCCTCAGAACCTGTTTTAAGTAGTACAACCACCTCATGCTTTAGATTCGAAATAGGTTCTTGTGAATATTTACTTGAATAAAAATATTTTGAATTAGAATTTTAAAATATTTTCTTATTATTGAGATATTTTTTATTTTACCTTGCTCTTTTACTGTGGTATAATGGGAAAAAATGAAAATAATTTTATATTTTACTTCATTAAAGACAATTTTTTTGAATAAATATCTCCAAAAAAATGTTAAAACATTTTTTTCTTTTTTCTTAATTGTTGTTTTTTTTCTTCTTTTTATTCCTTTTAACAAAGTACTGGGAAGAAATTTAGAAACCATATATCCTGGGGCAGAATTTACAACAATTGCAACTCCAATTACAAGATATGTAGAATATATATTTTACCTTATAATAGGGCTCTCTGGAGTTTTCGCTTTTTTTTCAATCACAATTGGAGGACTAATATATTTATCTTCCGCCGGCAATCCAGAAGAAGTAAACAGAGCAAAAAGAAAAATATATTCGGCAATATTTGGGCTCGCTATTCTTTTAGGATCCTGGCTTATACTAAATACTATAAATCCCTCTTTTTTACAATTAAGAGAACCAGAGGTCTATCCTGTCCCTTTGTCTGTTTCAATGTTTCAAGGAGGCAATTCTCTTTTTTCTCCGATTCTTCTTTGCAAACAAAGCGTAAGCAATATAAATTCCGTTCTTTTCACATCAACACCATCTGAAACCCTTCTTGAAATAAAAAAAGACATTGAAGAAAAATGTTATTCTTTAAGAGGAGTCGGAGGAATAATAGAAGACGAAGAATGGAGAAAACCCGATGAAAGATGGACATATTCAAGAATAATATATATATTTCCGGGCAATTATGGAAACCATCATGGAGTTATTCTTTTGGCTGAAGATCAAAAAGGACAGGTTGTTTATAACCTAACTGAAAATATAAAGGTTGTAAGGCCAATGGAAGGAGAAATCCCTACGGCCATCCCCTTTACTATGGTTAAAGAAGGAATTACATCCTTTAGGGATTATATAAGAGAAGTACAACTGTATAGATTTGTTGGAATGGACGGAAATCCCCAAAATCCAAAACAAGATGATGATGATTATAATGATATTTACGGCCCTTATTATTCAAATTCAATTATGGTTTCAACTTCAACATCACCAGGAATAGCAGCAGTAGAAATATCTTTAATAAGGGATACTACAAGCGGTGAGGAAGAAGAGGAAGAAGAAGAAGAGGACCCTGTTTCTGAATTAAGATTAAGATCAATGGATTTTTCTTATTATATTGTAGAAAATCTTTCTCAGAGGTGTGCTGGAGGATCGGAAAGCGGAGAAAAATGCGATTTGAATTTAAAAAAACCGACTATTGCCATATTTTATGTATGCCGTGATAATATACCATGGGAAGATGGAAGATCTTGCAGAATTGCTGTTTTTAATGAAAATAACAGCAATTTAAATCAAACAGATATGAAAGATTTTTGTTATTACCATGTTGATTTTCCATGCGCTGGTGGAATGTTTATTATAGCCGGCAGTATCGGAATATTTTAAAATAACCATGTTAAAAAAGATAAAAAAACAAAGAAAGGCAATCTTGTTAATATCTCTCTTTTTTCTTTTTTTTGCCTTCAATAAGGCGCTGGGAAGAAACTTAGAGATATCTTATCCAGGTTCCGGCTTTTCTACGATAGCAACACCTATCAACGTCTATGTAAGGTATATATTCGGCTTTCTTACGACAACAGTGGGAGTAATCGCTCTTTTATTCCTTATCTTGGGAGGATTAAATTATCTTGCTTCAGCTGGCAATCCCGAAGAAGTAAGCAAAGCAAAAAAGAGGATATTTTCAGCGCTTTTGGGGCTTTTAATCACTTTAGGGTCGTTTTTGATTTTGTTTAGAATATATTCTCCTTTTGTAATTTTAGATGATATTATAACCACTCCTATCTCTCCTATAGTAGATCAGCTTCAAAGCCAAAGCCCTATTATTTTTTGCAATCAGGAGATAAATGATATAAATTCCATTCTTTCTACGTCAACACCGCCCCAAGCTCAGCTTGATATAATAAATAATGTTAAAAATCATTGTGTGTTTGCGGGAACAGGCCCAATAATAAACAGAGTTTGGAGAACCCCTAGTGTTATATATATATTTCCAGGAATAAAAGGGACTCGTTATGGTGCTGTCTTTTACTCAAAAGATTACAAAAAAGCTCAGGTTGTTTATAATGTTGAAGAAGAAGGGGAAGAAATAGAAGTAAAAAAAATTACTCCTATGGAACTTCCTATATTCTTCAGCTATCCTTTTACTATGGTAAAAAGCGGCTTTGATTCTTATGATTTTTCTAGAGAAGTAAAAATGTATAAGTATCACAGCCAAAAAAATAATCCATTAAATAGACAACTAGAAGAAGACGAAGAAGATGAAGAAGCTCTTTTTTATAAAAGAATTCGCTCAACTGAAAGAAAACCTTTAGATTATTTCCATTGGTATTCTCCAAATAGAATACTTGGTTCAATAGATATTAACGATAAGTATGGATATATTCCTAAAACAATCGTAATTTTTTATATCGCTGACACATCGGAAGGGCCTCCAAAATGGGACGAGGGAGAATATTCAGAAATAGCTGTATTTACCGGAAATTATGACAATTTTAATACAACTATTATGAAAAAATGGGGAGAGGAAAGCGAACCCCAGTGTTTTGAAGAAGATGATGAAGAAGAAAGAGAATGTTCAATATGCTCATGGATCTGGACTTCCGAAGGAAAAGGAAGAGGGACACCAGGATTTTTCTATTGGAATAGGAATATAGGTGGAGGAATTTGTACATCGCCATGTAGTACCTGTGGACCCCCTCCTGTTGAGGATGGAGAATATGAAGGAGAATGTGTTTGGGTAAGTTGTCTTCCTGATGATACTCCCAGATGCTCTTGGGAATCAACAGGTACAGGATGGGTTATAAATACCGATAACTGTTCGCCAGCATCTCATTTAAAGTGCCCTGAGCCAGACGATACTGGAGAAGTAATAGATGGATATACATGGATGACTTGTGTTTCTGATGAAATAGAAACTACAATCATGCCATGTGCAGGAGGAAAATTAATTATTGCAGGAGAATTTGGGATATTTAAATAACCATGTTAAAAAAGATAAAAAAACAAAGAAAGGCAATCTTGTTAATATCTCTCTTTTTTCTTTTTTTTGCCTTCAATAAGGCGCTGGGAAGAAACTTAGAGATATCTTATCCAGGTTCCGGCTTTTCTACGATAGCAACACCTATCAACGTCTATGTAAGGTATATATTCGGCTTTCTTACGACAACAGTGGGAGTAATCGCTCTTTTATTCCTTATCTTGGGAGGATTAAATTATCTTGCTTCAGCTGGCAATCCCGAAGAAGTAAGCAAAGCAAAAAAGAGGATATTTTCAGCGCTTTTGGGGCTTTTAATCACTTTAGGGTCGTTTTTGATTTTGTGGAATATAAATTATTCTTTCACGGTTTTGCAAGAACCAACTCTAAATCCTGTACCGGAAGCCCGTGTTATTCTTAAAAATGAAATTTATTCTCCTATTTTGTTTTGTGAAGAAGAAATAGATGATATAAATATTCTTGCTCAAAATATTGACGACACTACGGATATTGCCGCTCTTTTTGAAACAATAAACAATGTTAAGGAACACTGCGTTTTTATAGAATTATTTGAAAATTTTACAGTTCCTTCAGAGTGGAGGGAACCGGAAATAATATATATTCTTCCAGATCTTGAAAAAACTCCAAATCAAAAAATTTACTACGGAGCATATTTTCTCGAACTTAGAGATGGAGAACTCGGATACGGACAAGTTGTTTATAATCTCACAGATGAAGTTAAAATGATTACGCCAATGGATCCTCCTATATATTATGCCGCTGCTTTTGCAACTCGCTCGTGGGGAGATTCTTCTTATGAATTTCCCCGAAGCGTTAAATTGCATAAATATATCGACAGAGAAAAAAATCTCAGAAATCAACTAGAAAAAGATCCTGAAGATTGTGGACTGTCAGGCGATAGTACATGTTATGGTCCCTTTTCAACAGAAGAAGTAATAGAAGGAGAAGAAGAGGAGGAAGAAGAAATTATAGAAAGGCCTATAAGAGAATTCTTTTTAAAAAAGAATTTAACTATTTCATCGGCAACTGTTATCCCTGAGAACCTTCCTATTATTGTTTTCTTTTATCCTTATAATTGCGGAACCGAAGAAGAAGACGGAGGAGAAACTGTATGGATTAAACCTTCATTTGATAATGGAAAATCTTGCTCAGTGCGCGGAATTACTTCAAGTATTAATAAATTTCAAGACAGTAAAATAACTACTCGTCCAATGGGAGTAATAGTTATAGCCGGAAGTTTTGGAACTCGTTAGTTTTGTCTTTCTAAAGAAGAAAGAACATCGTTTTTATTTATTATATAGTGCTGTCCTATGGCAAAAAGAGTTGAAACTATCCAATAAAGGCCTAATGCCGAAGGAAGCTGAAGAAGAATAATCACGATGAAAAAAGGCAAAAAATACTGCATCTGTTTTTGCATAACAACCTGTATGTCGCTTTTTAAATCCCCTTTATTTTTATTCTTTATTTTTGGAATACTTATCTTCATTTGAAAAAATAAAGAAACGCCGGCTAAAATGGCAAAAAATAAATTAGGGTTCGCAAGATCTACTAATTTTAGAAAAACTGTAAATATTTCTTCAGGATGAGGAGTAACTGCGTATAGAAGATTCATTTGTTCCATCCCAAAACCATCCTTAAAAATTCTAAAAAGAGCAAGCAAAATAGGAAGCTGGATTAACAAGGGAAGACAACCTGAAAAAGGATTTATTTTCTCTTTTTTATAAAATTCCATTATCTCTTTAGTTTGTTTTTCTTTGTCATTTTTATATTTTTCCTGGATTTCTTTTATTTTTGGAGATAATTTATTTAATGATTTTTGTGATTTTATTGCTTTTGCTCCTAAAGGATAAAGAATTGTTTTTATAATAAGGGTAAATAATATAATTGTAATTCCAAGATCTCCTCCTGGAATGTAATAATAAATAAAAATAAGGCCGTTAAACAGCGGTTTATAAAAAAAAGATTCAAAAGCTATTTTAATAATTTCAATCATAATTTTTTAATTTTCCTTATTTTTAATATTTAAGGAATATCAACTCCTCCTTTATTAAAAGGATGGCATTTTAAAATTCTTTTAGTTCCTAAAAATATGCCTTTTAAGGACCCGTATTTTTCAACTGCCTTATAAGTATAATCAGAACAACTTGGATAAAACCTACAATTTTTTCCTAAAAATGGGGAAACAGAAAAATGATAGAAAGAAATAAGAAAAAGAATACTTTTTTTAAACATAGAGTTTTAATTTTTCAAAACATTCTTCTATATCTTTTTTTAGTGAAATAAAGTTTTCCGGAAGAGAAATAAAAAAAACAATACAGTCAATGTTTGTTTTGATTTTTGGTAAATTTTCTTTTATAACAGCCCTTGTCCTTCTTTTTATCAAATTACGAACTGTCGCTTTTTTATCAACTTTTTTACTGATAATAATTCCAAACCTGCTTTCTCCAAGCCCATTTTGGACGGCTTTTAAATAAAGAAAAATCCCTTTAATTTTTTTTCCTTTATTAAAAACAAGCTTAAAATCCTCCTTTTTTTTAAGGCGGTTTCCCTTAGAAAGCATATTAAACCGTTATTTTCTTTCTTCCTTTTTGCCTTCTGCTTTTTATAACTCTTTTTCCTGTTTTTGTTTCCTGCCTTGCTCTGAATCCATGGGCTTTTTTTCTTTTTCTCTTTTTGGGATTATAGGTAATAGACATATAAATTTAAAATTTTAAATAAAATACTGTTTTCTAAGTATAATACCAAAAAGAAAATAGGTCAAATTAAACATTTTCTTTTTTAAAATATAATAGGTATTAATCCACAACTTATACACAGGTTATTAACAGAAAACTTGATTTTACTTCTATTTTCCCTTAATTTGTATATGTGATATAATCGTATTTACAGATATAAGGTTTTTGCAATAATAAATTGGGACGGATAACTTCTTTATTTTCTCTTATTATATAGCAAATTAAGAGAATATAAAACGAAATATTTATGAATAAAGAGGACCTCTGGCAAGCTGTTCTTGCTCAAATCCAATTCAACGTTTCTCAGGCAAATTTTTCCACTTGGTTTAAAAATACCGAGATATCCAAAAAAGATGGAGGAAAAATTGTTGTTTCCGTTTCAAATTCTTTCGTTAAAGAATGGCTTGAAAATAAGTATAATAAGTTATTGATGAAAACCTTTCATAGTATAGACAGCGGAATTAAAGAGGTTGAATATATTGTTGGAAAAACAGAAATCAAAAAAGAAAAAAGAAAGGAAACTCCTCAAGTTATGCCGGTTAAATCTGAAAGCCAATTGGATTTTCAAGGCCTTCAAATAAATAAAGAAACCGGGCTAAATCCAAAATATACTTTTGATTCTTTTATAATAGGCCCTTTTAACGAATTACCCCATGCGGCAGCGCTGGCAGTCGTAAAAAACCCCGGACTTGTTTATAACCCGCTTTTTATATACGGCGGAGTAGGCCTTGGAAAAACGCATCTTCTTCAATCAGTAGGAAATGAAATAGTTAAAAATTTTTCAGACAAAAAAGTAAAATATATATCTTCTGAAAAATTCACCTCAGAGGTTATCACCGCTATTCGAGAACAGGGAGTTAAAAAAAATTCAATTGAAACATTTAAAGAAAAATATCGATGTGTAGACGTTTTAATAATTGACGATGTTCAATTTTTATCCGGGAAAGAAAAAACCCAAGAAGAATTTTTTCACATATTTAATATTTTATACGAAAATAATAAACAGATAATAATTTCTTCAGATAGGCCTCCAAAATCAATAATGTATTTAGCTGAACGCTTAAGATCAAGGTTTGAAGGAGGAATGACTGCTGATATCAGTATGCCTGACATTGAAACAAGAATAGCTATTTTAAAAGCAAAAGCCCAAGAAAAAGAAGTTTCTTTTTCTGAAGAAATTTATCAATATATAGCAGAATCAATAAAAACAAACATAAGGGAACTAGAAGGAGCTCTTAATAGAATTATTATTTTCCAGAAAATAGACAATAAAGATATAACTCTTGAAATTGCCCAAAAGCTTTTAAAAACATTGATAAATTCTCCCCAAAAAATACTTACTCCTAAAAAAATAATACAATCAGTAGCAGAGTTTTTTGATTTAAAAGAAAGAGAAATTTTAGCGCCATCAAGAAAAAAAGAAGTTGTTAAACCAAGACAAATAGCAATGTATTTATTAAGAGAAGAATTAAAAAGTTCCTTTCCTTTTATTGGAAGAAAATTTAATGGAAAAGATCATACAACCGCTCTTCATTCTTATAAAAAAATATCCCTTGAAATTCAGAAAAATAAAAAACTAGAGGAAGAAATTATACTAATAAAAGAAAGAATTCTTTCTAGTTGATAAGCTGTGGAAAAGAGGTTTATTTTTTGTAAATAAAAACAAAAGGAAAATAATTCACAACTTAATAGTATTTTAAAGAACAAGATAAAAAGCCCTTAAATAAGCTTAAAAAAAATATTATTAACAGCTATAATAACAATAAATAAATTAAATTATTAAAACTAATATGAAAGCAACAATTCTGCAAGAAAAATTAAAACAAGGACTAGGGATAGTTGAAAGAGTATCAGGAAAATCTCTTACTCTTCCTATTTTAAATAATATTTTAATTACAGCCGAGAAAAGCTTTATTAATCTATCTGCAACGGATCTGGAAATAGGGATTAATTGGTGGGCGCTTGCTAAAATTGAAAAAGAAGGAAGCGCAACAATTCCAGCTAAAATATTATCAAGTTTTATAGGGTTTTTACCAAATGAAAAAATAGAAATAGAAGAAAAAAAGAATAATCTTTCTGTCACTTGTAATAATCGCCAAACTCAAATATTAGGAATGTCTACTGATGATTTTCCAATAATACCAAAAATATCCGAAGGAGAATTTATATCCATATCTCCTTCTTCTTTCTGCGAAGGATTGGAATATGTTTTTGATATTGCAAGTCAAAGCACGGCAAGACCGGAAATATCGGGAATCTTTATTTCTTTTGATAAAAATAAAATTACAATGGCTTCTACTGA